>DASZFX010000157.1:0-3648 GCA_035939375.1 Roseiarcus sp. | reverse complement strand
TTCCGGCCGGGGCGCGGCTGATTTTCTGCTCCGGCCAGCTTGGCGTCGAAAAGAGCGGCGCAGTCCCGTCCGACATCGAGAGCCAGGCTCGCCTTTGCTTCGAGGCCATTTCCGCCATTCTCGCCGAGGGCGGGATGGGTCGTGCCGATCTGGTGCGACTCAACGCCTATGTGACGGATCGCGAATATATGGCCGGCTATATGAAGGTCCGCGACGAATTTGTAATGGATCCGCCGCCGGCCTCGACGCTGATGATCGTTCAGGGGTTCGCCCGACCGGAGTTCAAGGTTGAGGTCGAGGCGGTGGCGGGGCGGATTTAGCGGCGGAGGCGATCAGGCATGTTGCCGACCAAACTTTGGGCCGAGATGCGGTGGCGGGATTTTCAGGCCGCGGACATGTCGCGCGTCATCGCGGTGCTGCCGGTCGCGGCCATCGAGCAACATGGACCACATCTGCCGGTCGGCGTCGACACATTCATCAACGAGGGCTATCTCGCCCGCACGATCGCCCGCGTGCCGGCCGAACTGCCCGTCCTGTTTCTGCCGGTGCAGGCGATCGGGAAGTCGAACGAACATATCGAATTTCCCGGCACGCTTACTTTTTCGGCGGAGACGATCATTCGCGCCTGGTTCGAGATCGGCGAGAGCGTCGCCCGCGCCGGCTGCCGCAAGCTGGTTTTCGTCAATTCGCACGGCGGCAATGTTCCCGCGATCGACATCGTGGCGCGGGAGTTGCGCGTGCGACGCAATATGCTGGTCGTCAATTCGGCTTGGAGCCGGTTCGGCTACCCCGACGGCCTTTTCGGGCCGAAGGAGCGTGCGCACGGCATTCATGCCGGCGACGCCGAGACCTCGCTGATGCTCGCCTTTCGCCCGCGGACCGTGCGCATGGACGAGGCGCGCGACTTTGTCAGCGCCGCTGTCGCCATGGAGCGCGACTTCACCTGGCTGCGTGCGACGCAGCCGATCGGCATGGGCTGGATGTCGCAGGACCTCAACGATTTCGGCGCGATGGGCGACGCCTCCGCCGGCACGGCCGAAAAGGGCGAGGCCTGCGCCGATTACGGCGCCACGGCCTTCATCGAATTGCTTGCCGACGTCGACGCCTTCGACCTCGAAAGGCTCGGCAAGGGACCGCTCGGGTGAAGAGCGCCCGCGCTTCGGCGCCGCCTGCGCCTCGGGCCGGTTTGCCGGATTTCACACAGGAGCGCGCCCATATCGCAGAGGGCCTGTGGCCGGTCGCCGGCGTCGATGAGGCGGGTCGCGGACCGCTTGCCGGTCCGGTCGCGGTTGCGGCGGTGATCCTCAATCCCGCCGACCTTCCCGAGGGGGTCGACGATTCCAAGGCTCTCACCGCCGAGAAGCGCGAGCCGCTGTTCGACCTCATCCTCGCCAAGGCGCTATCGGTGTCGCTCGCTTTTGCGAGCGCCGACGAGATCGATACGCACAACATTCGCATGGCGACCCTGCGCGCGATGGCCCGCGCGCTCGCTGCCCTTCATGCGCGGCCGAAGATCGCCCTGATCGACGGGCGCGATCTGCCGGACGGACTCGCCTGCCGATCCCGGGCGATTGTCGCCGGCGACGCCAGTTGCCTTTCGATCGCCGCCGCCTCGATCCTCGCGAAAGTTGCCCGTGACCGAATGATGGCGCGGCTCGATTCCCATTGTCCCGGCTATGGATTTGCGCGTCATGCCGGCTATGCGACGCGAACGCATATCGAGGCGATCACGATGCTCGGCCCATCGCCCTTTCACCGGCGCTCGTTCAGCCCGGTCCGGCCAGAATAGCCTTTACGCGCCGCCCGCCGGACGGACCTTATAAATCTTACGAAATTATTGAAATTGCGCGTATTTTTCACGCGCAAGAGCGTGCGAAAACGAGACAGCGCCGACGGCCGGCGCAAAACTCAAATTTTACCCAAATGCCTCACAATTCGCATCGTCCGTTGCGTTTGGCAGTTGCGTTAAATGCGTCTCATCCGCGCCGGAGCGACCGGCCAACCCGCCCAGCTTCAGGTATTGCGTACTGGGAAAGGTTCGGCCCGCCGCTCCGGCGTGTTCGCGCCTGACCTTCGCGACAAAATCCTCCTCGGCGATTGCATCGAGACGCTCGGCTCGCTCCCCGAGGAATGCGTCGATCTCGTCTTCGCCGACCCGCCCTATAATCTCCAGCTCGAAGGCGCGCTGTCGCGTCCCGATCAGAGCCTCGTCGACGCCGTCGACGACGATTGGGACAAATTCGCCAGTTTCGCCGACTATGATTCCTTCACCCGAGCCTGGCTCGCCGCCGCGCGCCGGGCGATGAAGCGCGACGCCACGATTTTCGTAATCGGCTCTTATCACAACATCTTTCGCGTCGGCGCGATCATGCAGGACCTCGGCTTCTGGATCCTCAACGATATCGTTTGGCGCAAGGCCAATCCGATGCCGAACTTCCGCGGCCGTCGCTTCACCAATGCGCACGAGACGCTGATCTGGGCGGCGCGCAGCGCCGACGCCAAGAAATACACTTTCAACTATGAGGCGTTGAAGGCCGGCAACGAAGATTGCCAGGCCCGCTCGGACTGGCTTTTGCCGATCTGCTCGGGCGGCGAGCGACTGAAGGATTCGGCCGGCCGCAAGACCCATCCGACCCAGAAGCCCGAGGCGTTGCTGTCGCGCATCCTGCTCGCCGCGTCCAATCCCGGCGATCTGGTGCTCGATCCGTTTTTCGGCTCTGGAACGACCGGCGCCGTCGCCCGGAAATTGCGGCGCTCTTACCTCGGTATCGAACGCGACCAGACCTATGCGCGGGCGGCCGAGGCGCGCATCGCCGCGATCGAGCCTCTGGGGGCGGAGACCGTGGCGGCAGCGCCGACGCGGCGCAGCGAGCCGCGGGTCGCCTTCGCCAGCGTCGTCGAATCCGGGCTTGTGCGCCCCGGCGAGCTGCTTGTCGACGCTGCAAGACGCCACCGCGCCTTGGTGCGGGCCGACGGCGCGCTGAGCCTCGGACCGGCCGTCGGATCGATCCACAAGATCGGCGCTTTGGCGCAGGGTCTGCCGGCCTGCAACGGCTGGACCTTTTGGCATGTTGAGCGCGCCGGCGCTTTGACGCTTATCGACGACATGCGCGCGAACCTGCGCGCCTCGATGCGCGCCGCCGCCGAATAGACGATCAGAAGGTACGTCTCGTTTCTCGAGCGTGCGCGCCGCGAGCGGTTCAAGAGCGACGAAACGTCGGGGCTTGGAAGGCGCCGGATTCCGGCTTTGTTGAATGACAGGCGGCGCGCTTGTGCGAAAAGGCGCGCTATCAACGGCGCTTGGGTTTCCGCGCTGCGCGCAAGTCCGCCGCCGACAGCAAAAAGACCTCGCCTTCGCTCTCCTGCGTATCCAGCCAGATCGGCGACAGGTGCGGATATTCGCGTTCGAGGATGGCGCGGCCGCGGCCGATCTCGCAGATGATCGCGCCGCGATCGCTAAGATGCGCGCCGGCCCCTGCGACGATGCGGCGCACAATGTCGAGCCCGTCGCGCCCGCCTTCATGCGCAAGACGCGGCTCGGCGCTGAATTCCGGCGGAAAGGCGCGGAGGGCTTCGTCGTCGACATAGGGCGGGTTGGTCAGGATAAGGTCATAGCGCTTCGACCCAAGCGGCGCGAAGAGATCGCCC
>DASZFX010000156.1:0-10050 GCA_035939375.1 Roseiarcus sp. | reverse complement strand
CGCGCGCAAGGCGAGGGCCGCGACGGTGAGCGCAGGATTGACCGCGGCTGAGGTCGGCAGCACGCTGGCGTCCACGACGTAAAGATTAGGGTGATCATAGGCGCGGCATTCCGGGTCGACCGCCGCCCGGGCCGGGTCGCTGCCCATGCGGATCGTGCCGCATTGATGGGACGGCGTGCGTCGATCGAAAGGCTTGACCAGGACGATCGGAAAGCCCGCGGCCTTGAGCACTTCGCGCATCCGCGCGACGAGGCCATTCTGCGCCGCCATGTTCGACGGTCGCCAATCGAGTACGGTGCGAGAGCCGTCGAGCCGGACCCGACTCTCCGGCGAGGGCAGGTCCTCGCTCATGAAATAGAAATCGACCGCGCGCCGTGCGAGCAGGTCAAGCGCCGCTTCCGGAGCGCGGCGCAATTGCGATTTGAGGATCGCGCCGGAAATCTTGCCGAGCAATTGGACGTTGCCGAGCGGCGGCCCGCCGCGCCCGTCGTCGAGATAAAAATCATTGAGCCCGATCGTCTTCTGGTAGATCGAATCGTTGATTCTGAGGGGGTGAACCGCCAGCGCCGCGGAAGAATTATGATTCATGAAATGGCGGCCGACCTGATCGGCGCGGTTGGCGAGACCGTTTGGCATCGCGCCGTTGGCGGAGCCGAGCAGGATCAAGGCCGAATTCACCGCGCCGGCGGCGAGCGCGACCGTCTTCGGCGCGAGGCGCCGCATCTCGCCGTCCTTCTGATAGACGACGTTTTCGATGCGCTTGCCGGCGCCGTCGGTCTCAAGGCGAATGACGCGCGCGCCCGTCTCCAGCGCGACATTGTCGTGCCGCAGCGCTTGCCTGAGGCCGCAGGTCTCGGCGTCCATCTTTCCTGTGTCGGTGTCGGGAAAGGCGTCCCAGGGCGTGCGGCCGCGCCGCAGCCATTTGTCGATGTCGACGCCGAGCGGCAGGGAGAACGGATGCAGCCCGACGCGCTTCAGGCGTTCGCGCACAGCCGCAATCGCCGGCTCGTCCGGCACCGGCGGGAACGGATAGGGCGTCGAATGATCGGGCTCGGTCGGATCGTCGCCGATCTTGCCGCGCGTTTGATAGAGCGCCTCGGCGCGGCCGTACCAGGGCTCGATCTCTTCATAGGCGATAGGCCAGCCGGTCGTCGCGCCTTCCGCATATTGGATCGGCCGGAAATCCTCGGCTCGATAGCGGATCAGCACCGCGCCATAGAGCTTGGTGTTGCCGCCGACATAGTAGTAGTTGCCGGGATTGAAGGCTTCGCCCGCGCCGTCGTACCAGGTTTCCTCCGGGCGGAAGTGACCGCGTTGAAAGATAGCCCGCGGATCGCGCGCATGCTCGCTGTCCGCGAGGCGCTCGCCGCGCTCCAAAATGACGATGCGCGCGCCCGAGGGCGCGAGGCCGGCGGCGAAACTCGCGCCGCCCATGCCCGAGCCGATGACGACGACATCGACGTCTCTTGCGGGGATCATCTTCGTTCCACAATCGATGCGGCGCGCGTCCGCGCGTCACTCTCACGTCAGCGGCCCTGCCGCCGTCTTTTTCAGATTCGGTGGGTCGAGGCCGGGTCGAAGAGGACCGCTTTGTCGAGATTGAAAGCGAAGGCGACGCTTTGTCCGGGCCGCACGTCGGCGTCGGCGCGCATGCGCGCCGTCACTTCCTTGCCGGCGATCGTCGTGACCACGAACGTATCGGAGCCGGCCGGCTCGACGAGGTCGACCAGCGAAGCGAAGGTGGCGATGTTCTTCGAATTGCGGTCCGCGCTTTCAGGATCGCTGACCGCCTCGGGCCGGATGCCGAGAATAACAACGCCGCCGTCGCGCAGCTTGGTCGAATCGGCGCTGCCCGGGGCCGGCAGAACAATCCGCGAGGCGTCCGGCCGCTCAAGAACGATGGAGGCCGCGCCATTGGTCTTCGAAATCTTCGCCTCGATCAGGTTCATCGACGGCGAGCCCATGAAATCGGCGACGAAGAGATTGGTCGGCGAATTATAGACTTCGTAGGGTGAACCGACTTGCTGCAACTCGCCGTCCTTCAGCACCGCGATGCGGGTCGCCAGCGTCATCGCCTCGATCTGATCATGCGTGACATAGACGATCGTCGTCCCTGTCTGATTGTGCAGGCGCTTGATCTCGACGCGCATATCGACGCGCAATTTGGCGTCGAGGTTCGAAAGAGGCTCGTCGAAGAGGAAGACGCGCGGCTGGCGCACCAGCGCGCGGCCCATCGCGACGCGCTGACGTTGGCCGCCCGAAAGCTGGCTCGGCCGACGGTTCAAGAGGTGCTCGATCTGCAAAGTCTTGGCGACCTCGGCCACCGCCTTGTCACGCTCGAGCTTCGGCACGCCGCGCATCTCCATGCCGAAGGCCATGTTCTGCGCGACCGACATGTTCGGATAGAGCGCGTAGGACTGAAACACCATCGCGATATCGCGTTTTGAAGGGTGCAGATCGTTGATCACGTCGCCGTCGATGCGGATGTCGCCCGACGTGATCGTCTCGAGGCCGGCGATCGTGTTCAGCAATGTCGACTTGCCGCAGCCGGAGGGGCCGACGAGCACGAGGAAGCCGCCCTTGTCGAGGGTGAGATCGATCCCTTTGAGAATTTCCAGCGAACCGAAGCGCTTGCGCAAGGCGTTGATCTCGAGAAAAGCCATCGCTCTATCCCTTCACCGCGCCGGCCATCAGGCCACGCACGAAATAACGGCCGCCGACGATATAGACGAGGAGGGTCGGAGCGGCGGCGATGATCGCGGCCGCCATATTCACATTGTATTCGACGATTCCGGTCGAAGTATTCACGAGATTGTTCAAGGCGACCGTCATCGGCGACTGATCGCCGGCGGCGAAGGTCGAGCCGAACAGGAAGTCGTTCCAGATGTTGGTGAACTGGTAGATGACGGTGACGATGATGATCGGCGTCGAATTGGGCAGCAAGACGCGCCGGAATATCTGAAAGAAACTGGCGCCGTCGATTTGCGCGGCCTTCACCAATTCGGTCGGAAAAGCCTCGTAGTAGTTGCGAAAGAACAAGGTCGTGAAACCGAGGCCGTAGACGACATGGACAAAGACCAGATTCACGGTCGGATTGCCGAAGCCGAAGGTATAGCCCGTCAGATCGGAAAGCGAATTGCCGATCTGGCCCAGCGTCCCCAGGATCACCGCCATCGGGATGATGACCGATTGGAAGGGGATGAAACAGGCGAACAGCATCATCCCGAAGACAAGCTTATGGCCGGGAAAGCGCCATTTGGTCAGCACGTAGCCATTGAGCGCGCCGAGCATGGTGGAGATGGCGACCGCCGGCACGACCATCTTGATCGAGTTCCAGAAGTAGCCGGCGATCCCAGCCGTGTCCGAGACGCCGATACGCGCCTCGCCCCAGGCCTCCACCCAAGGATCGAGGGTGAGCTGGTGCGGCAGAGCGAACATGTTGCCGCCGGTCACTTCGTCGAGGGGCTTCAGCGACGTCATCACCATGACGATGAGCGGCACGAGATAGACGAGGGCGAAGAAGGTCAAGAGCCCATAGATCACGATGCGGGTGGTGACGGAGGTCCGCGCTCGCTCGCGACGCGGGGCCGCGGTAATGAGATCGGCGGCGGCCGTCATCGCGCCCTCTCCTTCAGTTCGGAATAGAGATAGGGGACCATGATCGCGGCGATCGTCATCAGCATGATGACGGCGCTGGTCGAGCCGACCGCCATTTGGTTGCGCGTGAATGTGTAGGAATACATGAAGGTGGATGGGAGTTCGGCGGCGCCTCCGGGGTTCTTGCCGGTGACAGAGAGCACCAAGTCGTAAGATTTGATCGCCATATGGGCGAGAACGATGATGGCCGAAAGGAAAACCGGCCGCATGATCGGGATGACGATGCGACGATAGGTGGCGTAAGCCGAAGCCCCGTCGATCTGCGCCGCTTTGAGAATTTCGCCGTCGATGCCGCGCAATCCGGCAAGGAACATCGCCATCACAAAGCCGGAGGTTTGCCAGATCCCGGCGATGGCGACGCAATAGATCATCATGCGCGGGTTGACGACCCAGTCGAATTTGAAACTCGTCCATCCCCAATCATGGACGGCCTTCTCGAGGCCGATCCTTGGATCGAGGAAGAGTTTCCACGCGGTGCCCGTCACGATGAAGGAGAGCGCGAGGGGATAGAGATAGATCGGTCGCAAGATGCCTTCGCCCCTGATCTTCTGGTCGAGCAGGATAGCCAGCGTCAGGCCAAGGATCAGGCAAAAGGCGATATAGAGACCGCCGAAAAGACCCATATTGACGAGGGCCGTATACCAGCTCGACGGCGGGTCGGTCTCGAAGGTCCAGTCCCATAGCTTCTGATAGTTGCTGAGGCCGATGAGATGGGTGCTGGCGAAAGCCTTGGAATTGGTGAAGGACAGAAAGAACGTCCACAGGTTGAAGCCGTAGACGAAGATGAGAACCGCGGCGAAAGAGGGCGCGAGGACGAGCTTCGGCACGGCGCCTTGCAGGCGGCCGCGCAGCGACGCGCGGGACCTTCGCGCCGCCGTTTGGGCGATTGGCGCAACGCTCGCGGTCATTCTCGTCGCCCTCCCTTCACGTCTCTGAAAGCCATTTGTAGCGAAGAACCCTCCTCCGCGCGAGCGCGGGGGAGGGCCTTTTTTACGTCACTTGGCGTTGTTGAGCGCCTTGACCAGTTCGGTCACGGCGGCGTCGGACGACTTGATCTCGCCATGGAAGAACTTGGTCACCACGTCATGATAGGCGCCGGCGACCGCCGGCGGCTGGGCGTAGTTCTGAGCCATGGAGCCGACGAACTTGCCATCCGCGTTGGCGGCCTTGACGTCGGCGATGCCCTTCTTGCCGCACATGTCGAAGGCGGTGTCGGGAACGTCCATGCGGGCCGGGACCGAGCCCTTGACGACGTTGAACGCCGACTGGAAGCTCGGGCTCATCGTCGCATCGGCAAGCGCAAGTTGCGCCGCCTTGCGGTCGGCCGACACGTTGAACATCGCGAACATATCGGTGTTGTAGATCACCGAGCCGTCGGTGCCGGGGAAGCGGTAGCAAAGGAAATCCTTGCCGGCTTCCTTGTTGGCGGCCTTGAACTCGCCCTTGGCCCAGTCGCCCATCACCTGCACCAGCGCGTCGCCCTTGATCACCATGGCGGTTGCGAGATTCCAGTCGCGTCCGGCATAGTTCGGGTCGGTATAGGCGCGCAGTTTGGCGAGGTTGTCGAAGGCTTTCTTCATCGTGTCGGACTTCAAGGCGCTTTCGTCCATATCGACGAAGGCCTTCTTGTAGAAGTCCGGCCCGCCCGTCGACATGACGACCGAGTCGAACATCGTCGCTTCCTGCCAGGGCTGACCGCCGAGCGCGAGCGGAATGACGCCCGCCGCCTTGGCCTTGTCGAGCAAGGCGAGGAAGTCGTCGAAGGTCTTCGGCTCGCTTCCGCCGATTTTGTCCATGACGCCCTTGTTGATCCAGACCCAATTGACGGAATGGATATTGACCGGAACCGCGTCCCATTTGCCATTGGTGGTCGTGAACTTCTGGAGAGCCTTCGGAACGACCTTGTCCCAGCCTTCCTTCTGGGCCAGCGAGGTGATGTCGCCGAGCTTGCCGGCCTCGGCGTAGTCAATGGCGAAATAGCCGAGGATCTGCGAGGCGGTCGGCGGATTGCCGGCGGCCACCATCGCCTTCAGCGCAGTCATCGCGCCTTCGCCGCCGCCGCCGGCGATCGGCACGTCCTTCCAGGCGTATCCTTCCTTGGATAGGTCCTGCTTGAGGACGTTCAGCGCGGCCGCTTCGCCGCCCGAGGTCCACCAATGCAGCATCTGGACTTCCTTGATGTCGGCGGCGTGAGCGACGGCGATCGCGCCGGCGACCGTCGCGGCCATCGCGCCAGCGAGGAGTTTTGTACGAAGCTTCATTTCTCTACCCTTCCAATCAGCGTATCGTCCCAGCCGGATTCGGTCCGGCGCCGTTTCCAAGAACCGATGCCGGTCCCTGTCTCTCGACCACGCGCGCTGCGGCCTGGCGGCCGCGCCTTCGCGACGTGGAAAGTTCATCTTTCGACCGCGCCGGCCCCGTCAATGAGGTCGGCGCGCTCATCGTCTCCCTACTCATTGTCCGGCGAATTTCGCCGGGCGTTTGGCGCGGAAGGCGGCGACGCCCTCGGCAAGATCCTGCGTCATTGCGGTCAATGCGCCGGCGAGGCCCTCGATCGGCGCGTCTGCGTCCTCTCCCTCGGCGGTGTTGATCATCGCCTTGACCATTTGAACGGCCAGCGGCCCGCGCGCGGCGACATCGGCGGCGAGCGCCTCCGCTCGCGTGAGGCCCGCGCCGGGTTCGACCACTTCGTCGACGAGTCCCAGCGCAAGCGCCTCATCGGCCGTAAACATCGCCCCACCGAGCGACATGCGGCGCACCACGCTCGCGCCGAAGCGGCGCACCAGGCGCTGCGTGCCGGACCAGCCGGGCGCCATGGCGAGGCCGGTCTCGGGCAGGCCCATCTTTATCCCGCGCTCGGCAATGCGAATGTCGGCGACCGCCGCGAGCTCCAAGCCGCCGCCGAAAGCGTGGCCCGTCAACGCGGCGATCAGCGGCGTGCGCAAGCGCGCCAGCTTTTCGAAAGCGCGATGACCGAGCCGGGTCCAATCGCGCCACATGTCGAGCGGCGGCAAGGAGCCCCAGGCGGCGATGTCGCCGCCCGCGCAGAAAGCCTTGCCCTCGCCGTAAAGGATCGCAACGCGCGCCTCCTTGGAGGCTTCGATCGATTCCGCCGTGTCGGCGAGCGCGACGATCATCGCCCGGTCGAGCGCGTTGAGCTTGTCGGCGCGCCTCAGTGTGATCCGCGCGACCGGCCCTTCGAAGGAGAGATCGACATGCGCGCTCATTCCGCCGCCTCCCGCGTTGCGCCGCGCCGAGCGACGGCTTGCAGGCGCAAGCCGAACGGCTCCGGACGGAACAAGGCGGCGTCCATTGTCTTGAGACCCGCGGCGGCGCTCAGAGGAAACTGCGCCTGATCGAGAATGTCCCGCTGCAGATCGACGCCGGGCGCGATCTCGGTCACGGTCACGCCGCTTTGTAGAAGCCGCATGACGCATCGCTCGGTGACATAAACAACGTCTTGCCCCTGGCTCTTCGCTCGCGACCCGGAGAAAGAGACCTGTTCGACCTTCTCGACGAGCTTTTTGATCTTGCCTTCCTTCTCGATGGCCAGCGCGTCCTTGAGGATCGCAAGGTTGGCGCCGGCGGTGAAATAGCCGGAGAAGACGATTTTCTTCGCGCGCGCCGTAATATCCACGAAGCCGCCGGCGCCCGCGGTGACGTGCGGGCGAGACCCGAGCTTCGAAACGTTGACCGAGCCGTCCTTGTCGATTTCGAGGAACGAGAGCAGCGAGCAGTCGAAGCCGGCGCCTTGAAAGTAGGTGAATTGATAGGGCGAAGGCATGATCGCTTCGGCGTTCGAAGCGCAACCGAATTGGAAATCGAGAAGCGGCACGCCGCCGACGGCGCCCTGCTCGATGACCCAGGTCACCGCGCCATGCTGACCCTCTTCGATCAGAATCCGCGGCACATTGGCCGAAATGCCGAAGCCGATATTGACCGCGTCGCCGGAGCGCAGCTCCTGCGCCACGCGTCGCGCGATAACCTTGCCGACGCCGAAGGCCGGAATCTCGAAGGACGACAGCGGCCGGAAAATTTCGCCCGAAATCGCCGGCTCGTAGACGGTCTGCGTCGTCTGCATCTGGTCGGGCGCGACGACGATGGCGTCGATGAGGATTCCCGGCACGAAGACGTGTTGCGGCTTCAACGTGCCCGCCTTGGCGAGGCGCTTGACCTGGGCGATGACGAGCCCGCCGTTGTTGCGTACGGCCAAGGCCTGATCGAGCGGGCCGAGGTAGCCGCCCTCGTGCTCGTAAGAGAGATTGCCGCGCTCGTCGGCGGTCGTGGCGCGGATGATCGCGACATCGGGCGCGATGGTCGGGAAGAACAGCCATTCGTCGCCGGCGAATTCGAGCCTTTCGACGATCGGCGCGGCGGCCGCCTTGGCGTTCATCGCGCAGCCTTCCTGGGTCGGATCGACGAAAGTGTCCATGCCGATCTTGGTCAGCACGCCGGGGCGCTTGGCCGCGGCCTCGCGGTGCATGTCGAAGAGAATTCCGGAGGGAACATTGTAGGCCGGGATACGGTCCTCCGTGACCATCCGCCAGATTTTCGGCGGCTCGGCCCTGGAGGGACCGGAGGGGTACGAGCCGGCGAGAATGCGCGCCAGCAAGCCGTTCTTGGCGAGATGATCGATGCCGGCGATGCCCCACATGTCGCCGGCGGCGATCGGATGCAGGGTCGTGAGGCTCCGCGGATGACCCTCGACCTCGAAGCGCCGGCCGATGGCGGCAAGTGTCGCATCGGGACAGCCAAGTCCCGAGGATGACGACACCGTGACCACGGCCCCGTCGGGAATGAGGCGGGCGGCTTCGTCGGGGCTGAGGATGCGCGGCCTCGTCATGCTTTATAGACCTGGATCGACTTTGGTTTCGCGGCCCGTATGGGCCGCCTCGAGCACGGCGAGCGCCGTCGCCATCGAGCGCACGCCGTCTTCGCCCGTCGCCGCCGGCGCGCCTTCGCCGCGGACCGCGGCATGGAAAGCGCGAACCGACCGTTCATAGAGATTTTCGTGATCGAGAGGCAAAGCGGTCTCGCCTTGTGCGTTGCGCAAAATCACCGTGCCGACCGGACGCTGCGTCATGCAATTGTCGGCGGACAGAGAGCCGTCCGTCCCATGCACTTCGAATGCGGTGCGCGCATAGCGACAGGTGAAGGCGTCGAAGACATGGGCGAGAAGCCCGGAGCGAAAGCGGATCACGCCGAGAACCCCGTCTTCGATGTCAGCTGAGCCCATGCCGGCATGCTGGATCATCGCGGTCGCCGCCTCTGGCTCCTCGCCGAGGACGAAACGCAAGGTGTCGGAATCGTGTACGGTGATGTCCATCACCACGCCGGCGCCGGCCTTGGGGTCCTTGATACGCCAGCTCTGCAGATGTTCGGGAAGGTACACGGCGTGACAGACCCGCGCAAAGAGCGGTCGCCCGATGCGGCCGCTCGCCACCGCTTCGCGTATGGCGCGATGCGTCGCGGCGTTGCGCAAATGATGGTTCGTGCCCATGACGACGCCGGCGGCCTTGCAGGCGGCGACCATCGCGCGCGCCTCGACGAGCGTCAGCGCCAGCGGCTTCTCGCAGAGAACGTGCCGCTTGGCCTTGGCGGCGGCGAGGACTTGCGCGTAATGCAGATCGTTGGTCGTTGCGACATAGACCGCCTCGCAATTCTCGAGCAGCTCGTCGAGCGAGGTCGTCGCCAGCGGAATGGAGAATTCGGCGGCGTATTTCCGGCCGCGTTCGGGGTTCGCGCTCATCACGCCCGCGATCTCGCCGCCGGCGGCGCGGATCGCCGCAATCATCCATTCGCGCGAGATCGTCGTCGCGCCGATGAGGCCCCAGCGCACCGGCGAACTCATGACGCCTTCCTTTCGAACCGCGGCGCGCCGCAACTCTCGCGGACGATCAGCCGCGCCCGTCCGGCAAAGGAGAGGCCGGCGGGATCCTCGCCGCGGGTCAGGCGGATGAGACTATCGGCGCAGCGCGCGCCCAACTCGCGCGTATCGCCGTTGACGGTCGTCAGGGGCGGCGCGTTGTGCTCGGCTTCCGCAATGTCGTCGAAGCCGACCACCGCCATATCGCGGCCGGGCGTCATGCCGCGCATCGAGAGCGTACGCGTTGCGCCCATCGCGACGATGTCGTTGTAGCAAAAGACCGCGGTCGGCGGACGCGGCGAAGCCAGCGCGCGCTCCAAGGCGTCGCGCCCGCCGGCCCGGGTCGGCGGCGCCGGGAACATCAATCCCTCTTCATAGGGAATGCCGGCGGCGGCGAGCGCATCCTGCCAACCGGCGGCGCGCTCTTGCTGCGTGGTGATTTTCTCATCGCCGCCGAGATAGGCGATGCGGCGGTGGCCGAGCCGCAGGAGATGGGCCACCGCCTCGCGCGAGCCGGCGCGATTGTC
>DASZFX010000155.1:0-11377 GCA_035939375.1 Roseiarcus sp. | reverse complement strand
ATGCCGCCCTCGCCATAGGGCCTGAACAAGCGGCTCGGATGAGCGAACGCGCCGATGAGCTCATCCGTCCGCTCGATTTCCGCAAGCGCTTCGGCGGAGTTCTCGATGCGACCAAGCGGCGTTTGGTGATGGTGCGTGTGGTTGCCGATCCAATGGCCCTGCTCGTGGGCCGTTGCCATCTGAGCCCGGCCTTCAGGCGAGGCGATATTCTTGCCGATGACGAAGAAAGTCGCACGAATCTCGTATCGCGCCAGCGCCGCCAGAACGCCAGGCGTAACGTCGGGATGAGGGCCATTGTCGAAGGAAAGCGTGACGCGAGGCATTTCCGCGATCCTCTCCCGACGCCGGTCTTGACCATCGCCGTCATTGCGAACGTGGCGAAGGACCCTATGCAACGTTGCATGCTCTCCGCCTCGCTTTGCAACGACG
Organism: Roseiarcus sp.; assembly: GCA_035939375.1. Lineage (GTDB taxonomy): Bacteria > Pseudomonadota > Alphaproteobacteria > Rhizobiales > Beijerinckiaceae > Roseiarcus. The sequence goes on along the minus strand of DASZFX010000155.1, from coordinate 10,948 downwards.
CCGGGTTACAAACGTCCCGCCGCGCCTCAGCCGCCGATATTGAAGCTCGCCAACGCCGCCATATTGATGATGTCCGAATCCTTGGCGCCGAGCGGTACGATCTGGACCGGCTTCTCGAGGCCGACGATCAGCGGGCCGATCACCGTCGCCCCGCCCAGCTCCTGCAGCATCCTGGTCGAGATCGAGGCCGAGTGGAACGCCGGCATGACCAGAACATTGGCGGCGTCGGTGAGGCGACAGAACGGATAGGCGGCCATCGCCGCGCGGTTCAGCGCAACGTCGGCGGCCATTTCACCGTCGTACTCAAAATCGACCCGCTGCGCATCCAGTATGCGAACCGCCTCTTGCACGCGCATCGAACGTTCGCCCGGCGGGTGACCGAAGGAAGAAAAGGCGAGCATGGCGACGCGCGGCTCGTAACCGAGCCTGCGCGCGACGCCGGCCGCCTCGATCGCGATTTGCGCCAGGTCCTCCGCACTCGGCATTTCGGCGATTGCGGTGTCGGCGACGACGACGGGACGCCCGCGCGCCAGCACGAGCGAGACGCCGATCACCCGATGGCCGGGCTTATGATCGATGACGCGGCGCACCTCTTCGAGCGCGACCGAGAAATTGCGGGTGACGCCGGTGACCATGGCGTCGGCGTCCCCTTGCGCGACCATGGCGGCGGCGAATGTGTTGCGATCCTGATTGATCAGGCGCTGGCAGTCGCGAAACAGAAAACCGCGCCGCTGCAGCCGCTCATAGAGGAACTGCGCATAGAGGGCATTGCGCGAGGAGAGCGCGGCATTGTGGATTTCAATGTCCTTCTCGGCGAGATCGAAGCCGGCGGCGTCGGCGACGGCGCGCACGCGATTTTCGCGTCCGACCAGCACCGCCGAGCCGAGCCCCTGGGTGGCGAAGGAATAGGCGGCGCGGATCACCTGTTCTTCTTCGCCTTCGGCGAAGACGACGCGTTTGGGATTGCGCCTGACCCGCTCGATGATCCGCTGCAAGGCGCCGGCGACCGGATCGCGACGCGCCGAAAGCTGGCTTTGGTAGGCTTTCAAGTCGACGATCGGCTTTTGCGCGACGCCCGACTCCATCGCCGCCTTGGCGACCGCCGCCGGAATGACGTGAATGAGGCGGGGGTCGAACGGCACAGGGATGATGTAGTCGCGCCCGAAACGCGGCCGCGCGCCTTGGTACGCCGCGGCGACTTCGTCCGGTACGTCCTCGCGCGCAAGCTCGGCGAGCGCATAGGCAGCCGCGATCTTCATCTCCATGTTGATCGTCTTGGCGCGCACGTCGAGCGCGCCGCGGAATATATAGGGAAAGCCGAGAACGTTGTTGACTTGATTGGGATAGTCGGAGCGGCCGGTCGCGATGATCACGTCGTCGCGCGCGTTCTGCGCTTCTTCCGGCGTGATTTCTGGATCGGGATTGGCCATGGCGAAAATGATCGGATGCGACGCCATGCTCTTGACCATCGCGGGGGTCAACGCGCCCTTGACTGAAAGGCCGAAGAAAATATCGGCGCCGGCGATGGCCTCCTCCAGAGTACGCAAAGACGTATCGACGGCATGCGCCGACTTCCATTGGTTCATGCCTTCCTTGCGACCGCGCCAGACGACGCCCTTGGTGTCGCAAAGCATGACGTTCTGCGGCGCAAAGCCGATCGCCTTGATGAGGTCGAGGCAGGCGATGCCCGCCGCGCCGGCGCCGTTGCAGACGAGACGCGTTGTCTTGATGTCGCGGCCCGTGAGCTTCATCGCGTTGATCATGCCGGCGGCGGCGATGATCGCCGTGCCATGCTGATCGTCGTGAAAGACCGGAATATCCATCAATTCGCGCAGGCGCTCCTCGATGAGGAAGCACTCCGGCGCCCTGATGTCCTCGAGATTGATCCCGCCGAAACTGGGGCTAAGGAAACGCACGCTGTTGATGAACTCCTCCGGGTCTTCGGTCGCAACCTCCAGGTCGATCGAGTCGATGTCCGCGAAGCGCTTGAAAAGAACAGCCTTGCCCTCCATGACCGGCTTTGAAGCCAAGGCGCCGAGATTGCCGAGCCCGAGGATAGCGGTGCCGTTCGAGATCACCGCGACAATATTGCCGCGGGTCGTATAGTCGAAGGCAGTCGAAGGATCGGCGTGAATCGCCTTGACTGGCACGGCGACGCCCGGCGAATAGGCGAGCGAAAGATCGCGTTGCGTCGCCATGGGCTTCGTCGGGACGATTTCGAGCTTGCCTGGCCGGCCGCGCGCGTGGAATTGCAGCGCCTCCTGGTCGGTGATCGAAGGGCGTTTGGCGCGGCCCTCGGCGTCCTTGTTCATCCGTTTTCCCCCTTGAGTCTCATTTGTCTCGTTCTTCGCCATGAAAGGGCGCGCGCGCATCGCCGCAAATGCCGGTCGCATTCCACAAGAGCTCCCTTCCTCCTTCTCCTAGGCGCTTGCGAAGCGAAAGGAGGACCAGGAAGAAGCTCGCGTCCGCGGTCCCGATCTCTCTGGCCGCGCCGACTTACCCCGCTCGCCGAATCGGACCCGCGAAAGTCCGTGAAGCAAGGAAAAAAGGTACGTGAGAAACGATGACGAACCGAAATTGCTCGACCCGCTCTCGCGCCTTGAGCCTCACGCTTCGCCCCATATTTCGCGCGCGACCTCGACCTCCTGCGCGAGCTTCTTCCACTGGTCGGCTTCGCCGATGTCGTTGCCGTGGGCTGTCGAGGAGAAGCCGCACTGGTGGCTCAGCGCGCATTGCTCTAGCGGCGCGTAGCGGCTCGCCTCTTCGATGCGCCGCTTGATCTCGTCCTTTGATTCCACGGCGCGGTTCTTCGAGCTCATCAGGCCGAGCACGATCGTCTTGCCCTTCGGCGCGAAGCGCAAGGGCGCAAAATCGCCGGAGCGTTCGTCGTCATATTCCAGAAAGAAGCCGTCGACCTTCATCTCGTTGAGCAGGATGTCCGCGACCGGCTCGTAGCCTCCCTTGGCGACCCAGGCGCTCTTGAAATTGCCGCGGCAGAGGTGAACCGAGACCACCATGTCGCGGGGCCGATCGCTGATCGAATTATTGACCAGGCGGCAATAGAGATGGGTGAGCGTATCGGGGTCGTCGCCGCGCGCCTTGGTCGATTCCCGGATCTCCGGATCGCAGAGATAGGCGAGATTGGTGTCGTCGAGCTGAAGATAGCGGCAGCCGCGTTTGGCGAGGTCGGCGATCTCGTCGCGATAGGCGGCGGTGAGATCATCGAAAAAGGCTTCAAGATCGGGATAGACGCTTTCGCTGATCGCTTTGCGACCGCCGCGGAAATGCAGCATCGATGGCGCCGGGATGCAGACTTTCGGCGTCTGGCGCGTCGTCGTTTTCAAGAAATCGAAGTCGGGGCCCTGGATGGACGTCGCATGGCGGATTTTGGATTCGACATGCATCGTCGGCGGCCGGAAACCGACTTCCGTGCCGTCGTCCTTGCGAAACTTGGCGACGAAATCGCCGTAGGTCACGGTCACGCCTTCGAGCTTTTCAAGAAAATCGATATGGAAAAATGTGCGGCGGAATTCGCCGTCGGTCACGCCCCTGAGACCGACGTTCTCCTGGGCGCGCGCGACCTCTCGGATGCATTCGTCCTCGATTTCGCGCAAGGCGCCGGCGGGAAGCTTGCCGGCGAAAAAGGATTCGCGCGCTTCAGCAAGGCGGGGCGGGCGCAAATAGCTGCCGACATGATCGGCGCGGAACGGCGGCTTCTCGGGCATTCGTCTCATCCTTGGGGCCCTTCGCGCTCGCAGAAGGCGCGGGCAGGCCGACGCGTCATCGTCTTAAGTCTTTCTAGTGGACGCTGGGCGTTTGGCAACCGCGCCGGGCGTCTTGCGCTCCCAGAAAGGGCGCCCAGCGCGCCCGTCGCCTGAGCGACGCCCTTTGCCTGACCCGCACGCCTAAGCCATTGCCTGCGCCGCCTCCGCCGCGGCGTCCAGCGCTTGCTCAAAGCGTTCGACGATGATCTCGACATCGCTCGCCCCGACGATATAGGGCGGCGCCAGGAGCGCGTGGTCGCCGAGAACGCCGTCGGCGCAGCCGCTGGCCGGATAGATCATCAGCCCGCGCGCCATCGCGGCGTTTTTCAGCTTTTGCGCGAGCTTGGCTTTGGCCGGAAACGGCGTCTTGTTTTCACGATTGGCGACCAGTTCGACGCCGCGGAAGAGCCCACGACCGCGAATGTCGCCGACATGGGGATGCTGGCCGAGCCGCGCCGTCAGGGCCTCATTCAATTGCTCGCCGCGCGCCGAAACATTGGCGAGGAGACGGTCGCGGTCGATCGTCTCGAGCACGGCCAGCGCGGCGGCGCAGACCATCGGATGGCCCATATAGGTCTGGCCATGGGCGAGAAGGCCCGAGCCGGCTTCGATCGCCGCGACGACGCTCTCGCTGACAAGCGCGGCGGCGATCGGCTGTAATCCGGCGCCGAGGCCCTTGGCGATGACGATGATGTCTGCGGCGACGCTTTCCTGTTCGAGCGCGAAGAAGGTCCCGGTGCGGCCGGAGCCGCACATCACTTCGTCGGCGATGAGGAGAACGCCGTAGCGATCGCAAATCTCGCGAATGCGCTTGAAATAGCCCTTGACCGGCGGCACGGCGCCGAGCGTCGCGCCGGAGACCGGTTCGGCGATGAACGCGGCGACGCAGTCAGGGCCGAGCCTGAGGATTTCCGTCTCCAGCGCGTCGGCGACGCGCAGGCCGTAACCTTCCTCGCTCTCGCCCTCCTCGCGCCCGCGATAGGCGTAGCAAGGCGGGATGCGGCCGAAATCGATCAGCATCGGCGCATAGGTCGCGCGCCGCACTTTATGGCCGCCCGCTGAGAGCGCCCCCAGGGTCGCGCCATGATAGGCCGAATCGCGGGCGATGAATTTGCCGCGCTTCCGCTCGCCGCGTTCGAGATGATATTGCCGCGCGAGCTTAAGCGCCGCCTCATTGGCCTCCGAGCCGGAGCTGAGGAACAACACGCGACCCTTGGCGAAGCTCTTGGGCGCGCGGGCGAGGAGATCGGCGGCGAGGCGCTCGGCCGGCTCGCTGGTGAAGAAAGCGGTATGGGCGTAGGCGAGACTCTCGGCCTGCCGCCTGATCGCTTCGATCGGCGCCGGATGCGAATGACCGAGACAGGAGACCGCTGCGCCGCCGCAGGCGTCGAGATAGGCGCGCCCCTCGCTGTCGAAGAGGCGCACGCCTTCTCCCCGCACGGCTATCGGCAGATCGTCCCTGAGGCTGCGATGCAGGACACGGCTTTCGGCGATCAGCAAGGACGGCTCCCGGGGCGCTCGACGGCGGCTTTGCGAAATGGCCTTGCCTTATGTGACAAGAACCGCACGGCAGGCAATGGCGAGGCTTGCGGATTGACCGGCGGAGCGGTCAATCTATTGTTTCAGTCTAAAGAGGAGCCGCGATGACGTCCCATTGGTCATTCCCCCGCCGGCGCGGCCCTCGCGCCGCGCTGCGCCTGACTTTGGCGATCGTGCTGGTCGGGACCTTCTGCCTCGACCCGCTCGTCGCCGGCGCCGCCGACGTCGACGCCGCCAAGCTGCGCGCCTTGGTCGACGGCCGGCAGCGCGCAGCCAAGAACGCCGCCCGCGATCCCTATCGCCATCCGTTCGAGGTGCTGAGCTTCTTCGGCCTCGGCGACGATGCGACGGTGGTCGAGATCGATCCCGGCGGCGCCGGCTACTGGACGGAGATCCTCGCGCCGTACCTCAAAGAGCACGGCCGATATGTCGCGGCGAATGGACCGAAGGATTCGCCCTCTGAAGAGGTTCAGCGTGGCAATGCGGCTTTCGCGGCGAAGATCGGCGGCGATCCGGCGAATTATTCCAAGGTCGAGCTCAGCGAATTCGATCCCGGCCGCAAGGACCCTTCGGCGCCGGGCGAGGCCGATTTCGTCCTGACATTCCGCAACATCCACAATTGGATGGCCGACGGCGTCGCCGACGCCGCTTTCAAGGCCTTTTACAGGGCGCTGAAACCCGGCGGCGTGCTTGGCGTCGAAGAGCATCGCGGCCGCGCGGACGAACCGCAGGATCCCAAAGCAAAGAGCGGTTACGTCCGCCAGGATTACGCCGTTGCGCTCGCCGAAGCCGCCGGCTTCAGGCTTGTCGGCGCATCCGAGATCAACGCCAATCCAAAGGACACCAAGGATTATCCAGCCGGCGTGTGGACCCTGCCGCCAACCTTCCGGCTGAAGGACCAGGATCACGACAAATATGCCGCGATCGGCGAGAGCGACCGCTTCGTGCTCAAATTCGTCAAACCCACGTCGCCTTGAGCGCGCCCCACGTACACGCGCTGGCACACGCTTAAGGCCGGGTTTGCTGGCGCGCCAGCTGATTATTCGATATAACAAATCGCCGGGCGCGATCCGGCGCAATTGTGCAGCAAGACGCAAGGGGAAGAACAACCGGTCAGGCCAGCGGGAGGAAACCATGTGGGATTTCGATCAGGCGACGGGTCGTCGCAACGGATTGTCGCGACGCCAGGCTCTGGCGACGGCGGGGGCAAGCGGTCTCGCCCTGGCGACCGGCTTGATGCCGCGCAACGCCGCCGCCGCGGAAAATGTCCTCAAGATAGGCTTCATCAGCCCGCGCACCGGCGCGTTGGCCGGCTTCGGCGAGACCGACGGCTATGTCCTCCAGGTGGCGCGCCAGGCGCTCGCCAAGGGCGTGACCATCGGCGGCAAGACCTATGAGGTGAAGGTCCTCGACCAGGATACGCAATCCGATCCTTCGCGCTCCGGCCAACTCGCCAAGAGCCTGATCAATGGCGAGGGCGTCGATCTGATGTTGGCGGTCTCGACGCCGGAGACGATCAACCCCGTCGCCGACGCCTGCGAGGCGGCGGGCGTGCCCTGCATGTCGACGGTGATGCCGTGGGAGGCCTGGTATTTCGGCCGCGGCGCCAAGCCCGGCCAGCCCTCGCCCTTCAAATGGACGTACCATTTCGGCTTCGGCGTCGAGGAGTTTCACAAGACCTACGTCTCGCTTTGGGCGAACGGCGGCGTCGAAACCAACAAGAAAGTCGGCGTGCTCTTGCCCAATGACGCCGACGGCAACGCCATCCGCGAACATCTTGTCCCGGCTCTCGCCAAGGACGGATTCACGATGATCGACCCCGGCCCCTATGAGGACGGCACCACCGATTATTCGGCGCAGATCGCAATGTTCAAGAAGGAGAAGTGCGAAATCTTCAACTCCTTCCCGATCCCGCCGGACTTCGCCGCCTTCTGGCGCCAGGCCGCCCAGCAGGGCTTTACGAAAATGGTCAAGATTTGCCAGACGGCCAAGACCGGCCTCTTCCCGCCGACAGTCGAAGCTTTTGGCAGCCTCGGCGTCAATTTCTCCAGCGCCGCCTATTGGCATAAAGCTTTTCCGTACAAGTCCTCGCTCGCCGGTATATCGAGCGCTGAACTCGCCGACGGCTACGAGAAGGCTTCGGGCAAGCAATGGACGCAGCAATTGGGCGCTTCGCTCGCCCTGCTCGACGCCGGCGTCGAATCGCTCAAGCAGAGCGGCGCGCCGCAGGACAAGGCCAAGGTCGCCGCCGCAATGTCCAAGCTCAATACGATGACGATCAACGGCAAGGTCGACTTCACCTCAGGTCCGGTGCCGAACGTCTCGCCGGGCCCGATCATCGGCGCGCAATGGGTCAAGGCCAAGCCGGGTTCGAAGTTCAAGCTCGACTATGTGACGACCGATCACGCCACCGACCCGAACGTGCCGATCGAAGCCAAGCTTGTCGCGTACAACGCGTAACTCCTCAAGGCCGACGCTTCAGATCGAAGCGCGCGGCGTCGTTGCGAGGAGCGAAGCGACGAAGCCATCCATCAAACGCCGCGGTTCCCGATGGATTTCCTCGCTTCGTTCGCAATGACGGCCTCAGTACTTAATTGACGAGAGCGAATGAGCGAAGCCGGCGTCAAAGCGGGGGCGAACGAGATCCTCGCCGCCCGGGGGGTCGTCAAGCGTTTCAACGCGCTCACGGTCCTTGACGGCGTCGATTTCGCGATGCGGGCGGACGAAGCGGTCGGCGTCGTCGGACCGAACGGCGCCGGCAAGACGACGCTCCTTTCCGTACTTTCCGGCGCGCTCAGCCCGACCGCCGGGCGCGTCAGCTTCCAGGGCGAAGACGTCACCAACCTGCCGGCGGCCGAGCGCTGCCGGCTCGGCCTTGCCCGCACGCATCAGATCCCGCGCCCGTTCGGCGGCCTGACGGTCTTCGAAAATGTTTTCGTCGCAGCGGCCAACCGGCCGCGCTTCCATCGCGCCGAGGCCTACGATCTCTGCGTTGAATCCTTACGTCTTTGCGGCATGGTCGGTCTCGCCAATCGCCGCGCCGAGACCCTTGGCCTGCTCGACCGCAAGCGGCTCGAACTCGCCCGCGCTCTCGCTACGACGCCGCTCGCCTTGCTGCTCGACGAAATCGGCGGCGGTCTCACCGATGCGGAGGCGAGCGAGCTCGTCGACATCATCAAGGAGTTGAAACGCCGCGGCGTCGCCTTGATATGGATCGAGCATATCGTGCATGTCCTTCTGCAAGTCGCCGACCGTCTCGTCTGCATGAACGCCGGACGCATCCTCGCCGAGGGCGATCCGCTGAAGGTCATGGCCGATCCGGCGGTGATCGAGGCCTATCTCGGCGGCGCGGCGGCATGAGCGCGCTTCAAGTCGACAATCTCGTTGCGCGCCATGGCCTGTTGCAGGCCGTGCGCGGCGTCTCCTTCCGCATGGAGAAAGGCGAGACGCTGGCCCTTGTCGGCGCCAATGGCGCGGGCAAGACCACGCTTTTGCGCGCCATCGCCGGCGCGCATCCGCTTCATTCCGGCCGAGTCTTTCTTGACGGAGCCGATCTCGGCGCGGCGCGCGCTCATGAACGCACGCGGCGGGGCGTCGCCCTGGTTCCCGAGGGACGCCGGCTCTTCGCCGGCATGAGCGTCGAGGACAATCTGCGCCTCGCCGGCGGGGTCGGCCGCTCGGGTCTTTGGACGATCGACACGGTCCTGGAGACTTTTCCAAACCTGAAAGCTCGGCGCAAGGCGCTGGCGGCAAGTCTTTCGGGCGGCGAGCAGCAGGCCGCCGCGATCGGTCGCGCCTTGATGACCAATCCTGAAGTTCTTTTGCTCGACGAGGTCTCGCTCGGCCTGTCGCCGGTCGCGGTCGAACGGGTCTATTCATCGCTCGAAACCTTGATGCGCTCGGGCGTGACGATCGTTCTTGTCGAACAGGACCTCAATCGGGCTTTGCGCGTCGCCAGCCGCGTCATCTGCATGTTGGAAGGACGCTTTGTCGCCGAAGGCAAGGCGTCCGAAATGACGCGCGAGGAAATCACCGCCGCCTATTTCGGCCTGAACCGGGCCGCTCCTGCCGGGGTCTCGCCGTGATCCTCGTCAATCAGATCATCCAGGGGATTTTGCTCGGCGGCTACTACGCGCTGATCGCCTGCGGCCTCTCCTTCATGTTCGGCGTCATGCGGATCATCAATCTCGCCCACGGCGCGCTGGCGATCCTTGCCGCCTATGGACTTTTCGTCCTCGCCGATACCTACGAGATCTCACCCTTCCTCGCCCTGATCGTCGTCCTGCCGGCCATGGCGGCGATCGGCTGGCTCCTGCAACGCGGCATTCTCGAACGCAGCGCGCGCGGCGGCGTCCTGACCCCGATCCTCTCAACATTCGGTCTCGCCATCGTCATCGAGAACCTTCTGTTCCAGCGTTTCGGCGCGGATACGCGCTCGCTCGCGCCCTTTGTCGACACGCTCTCTTATGATTCGTGGAGCCTCACCGAGGATATCGGCGTCGGCAAGCTCGCTGCGCTCATTCTTTTGGCCGCCGTCGTCGAACTCGGCGGCTTGCAGCTCTTGCTCCAGCATACGCAAATCGGCTGCGCTATCCGCGCAACCGCCGAGGACGCCGATACCGCCGGCCTCGTCGGCGTCGATGCGCGCTTCGTCAAGGGGGTCGCGACCGCCATCGCCATGGTCACGGTCGGCGTCGCCGGCGCGGCGCTGGCTCTGCGCGCGACCTTCGATCCCTACGCCGGCCCGATGCAACTGATCTTCGCTTTCGAGGCGACGGTGATCGGCGGCGCCGGCTCGCTCTGGGGCACGCTCATCGGCGGAATTATTCTCGGCGTCGCCCAGAGCCTCGGCGCTCAAGTGAGCCCGCAAGGGTTCTTCCTCGCCGGCCACGGCGTGTTCCTCGCCATCATCTTGATCCGCGTCTTTGCATCGGAGGGCGCGTTGCAGGCGCGGTTCGCCGCGCTGACGAGGCGATCTTCGTGAGCGCGCCGCCGGCGATGAAGGTCGAACGCTGGACGCGGGGCGCCGCGCTCAGCCTCATCGTCGTCGCGGCGGCGATCGTCGTACTCGCCTCAGGGCCGCTCCTTTTCGGCGCCAACGCAATCGACAAGCTGACGACGCTCTTCATCTATGTGATGCTCGCCGTGACCTGGAACGCGCTCGCCGGCTATGGCGGGCTCGTCTCGGTCGGGCAGCAGGCTTTCTTCGGCCTCGGCGCCTATTTCGCGGTACGCCTCGCCGACTGGGGCGTCAGCGTCTTTCCCGCCTTGATCATCGCCGCGCTGATCACCGGCCTCCTCGCTCTGCCCATATCGTTCCTGATGCTGCGGCTGCGCGAAGGCGAATTCGCCATCGGCATGTGGGTCGTCGCGGAAGTCGCGCATATGCTGGTCAATCTCGACAAATTGGTGCGCGGCGAGACCGGCACCTCGCTGATCGCGCTCGGCGGCTATGAAGCGAGCCTGCGCCACGCCTTGGTCTATTGGCTGGCGCTGGCCGCGATGCTGGCCGTCGCCGGCGCGCTCTTTGCGCTTTTACGCAGCCGCACCGGCGCCTCGATCCAGGCGATCCGCGACAATGAAGAGGCGGCGGCCTCGCTCGGCGTACGCGTCCTCGCCGCCAAGCGCGTGCTCTTTGTCCTTGC
>DASZFX010000154.1:0-1600 GCA_035939375.1 Roseiarcus sp. | reverse complement strand
GCAGCAGATCGAGGATGTGATCGGGCTCGATGCTTCCGAGGCCGTGCCGATCTCGGCCAAGACCGGCCTCAACATCGATCTCGTGCTGGAAGCGATCGTCCACCGGCTGCCGGCGCCTAAGGGCGACGAGACGGCGCCGCTAAAGGCGCTTCTCGTCGATTCCTGGTACGACGCCTATCTCGGCGTCGTCGTCATGGTGCGCGTCATCGACGGGACGCTGAAGAAGGGCCAGCGCATCCGCATGATGGGCGCCGACGCCCATTACGAGATCGACCGCATCGGTGTGTTCCGCCCGAAAATGACGGAAGGCGGCGAGTTGGGACCGGGCGAGATCGGCTATATCACCGCGCAGATCAAGCAGGTCGCCGACACACGCGTCGGCGACACGATCACCGACGACCGCCGCCCGACCGAACGCGCGCTGCCCGGCTTCAAGCCGGCTCAGCCGGTTGTCTTTTGCGGCCTCTTTCCGGTCGACGCCGCCAATTTCGAGGATTTGCGCGCCGCAGTGGGCAGGCTGCGCCTCAATGACGCGAGCTTCTCCTACGAGATGGAGACTTCGGCGGCGCTCGGTTTCGGCTTCCGCTGCGGCTTCCTCGGCCTTTTGCACCTCGAAATCATTCAAGAACGGCTGGAGCGCGAATTCAACCTCGATCTCATCGCGACCGCGCCCTCGGTCATCTATCGCATCTCGTTGACCGACGGCTCGGAGATCGAACTGCACAATCCGGCCGATATGCCGGACCCGGTCAAGATCGAAGAAATCAAGGAGCCTTGGATCAAGGCGACGATTCTTTCGCCCGACGAATATCTCGGCGCGATCTTGAAGCTCTGCCAGGACCGGCGCGGCGTCCAGGCCGATCTCAATTATGTCGGCAAGCGCGCCATGGTTGTTTATGACCTGCCGCTGAACGAGGTCGTGTTCGACTTCTACGATCGGCTGAAATCGATCTCGAAGGGCTACGCGTCATTCGATTATCAGCTCACCGACTATCGGACCGGCGACCTCGTCAAAATGTCGATCCTCGTCAACGGCGAGCCGGTCGACGCGCTCTCGATGCTGGTCCATCGCGAGCGCGCCGAGACGCGCGGGCGGGCGATGGTCGAAAAGCTGAAAGACCTCATCCCGCCGCATATGTTCCAGATACCCATACAGGCGGCGATCGGCGGCAAAATCATCGCCCGCGAGACGATCCGCGCCCTGCGGAAAGACGTCACGGCCAAATGCTACGGCGGCGACGCCACGCGCAAGCGCAAGCTGCTCGAAAAGCAAAAGGCCGGCAAGAAGAAGATGCGCCAGTTCGGCAGGGTCGACATCCCGCAAGAGGCGTTCATCGCGGCGTTGAAGATGGATGTGTGAGGGGGTTTGGGCGATTCTTCGGGCCGCCATCGCCTTGCTCGGTCAATCCCAAGCCCGCTTCGCGGGCCGCCCGGGCTGCGCTTTGGCCAGGATTGCCTCCTGCGCTCGCCGATGGCGATTTGTCACCAAAGCTCCTAGGAGCACCGGATTCGCAATTTGAACCGCAGAGGCTCTCTGGAAACAAACGCCAACGCCTCGGGCCGCCATTATTTGGAACAGTGACCGGAACGCGCCGACCGA
>DASZFX010000153.1:0-3110 GCA_035939375.1 Roseiarcus sp. | reverse complement strand
CCTGGCTCGATGCGCAGTGCCTCGCGGGTCGGTCTATCTGGGCCCGCCTCACGTCGCCGGCCGGCTCAGGCGCTCGCAGTGGCCCGGTATCGGCGGTGCGCGCGACGCCGATCGCCTTGTTGGAGCGCCGGCATGCGCCGCTCTGGATGTCGCTCGCGCCTCCAAATGGCGCGCTCGGCCCAAGCCCGCGCGCTAAAATCGTGCTCGACTGTCTTGTCGAACATGGCGCCTTGTTCCTGGACGAGCTGGCCGCGGGCGCGCATCTCTTGCGGTCTGAGGTCGAAACGGCGCTCGCCGAACTTGTCGCGCTTGGGCTCGTGACCTCAGACAGCTTCGCCGGATTGCGCGGCCTTTTGGCGCCGTCGGGCCAGCGCAAGCCGCTCGCCGGCGCAAAACGGCGCGGCCGGATCCTGCCTTTCGCCATCGAGAGCGGCGGCCGCTGGGCGATCGTCCGCCGGGCGCAGAAGATTGGAGACGCGAACGAGACCAGGGATGCCGCCGTCGAGCACGTGGCGCACGCGTTGCTGCGTCGCTATGGCGTCGTCTTCTGGCGCCTGCTGGCGCGCGAGGCGGGATGGCTGCCGCCATGGCGCGATTTGCTGCGCGTCTACCGGCGCCTGGAGGCGCGGGGGGAGATTCGCGGAGGGCGCTTTGTCGCCGGCTTCTCCGGCGAACAATATGCGTTGCCGGAGGCGATCGGGCTCATGCGCGAAGTCCGCCGCCGGCCGGCTTCGGGCCAATGGGTGTCGCTCTCCGGCGCCGATCCGCTCAATCTCGTCGGCGTCCTGACGCCGGGCCCGAGGCTGGCGGCGCTGACCGCCAACCGCCTCCTCTATCAGGACGGCGCGCCGGTGGCGGCGCTTTCGGGCGGCAAGGTTGAGTTCCTCGCCGGGAATGAAGGCGCGAACCAATGGGAGGTCGAAAAGCGGCTTGTGAGGTCGTCTGCGCGGGGATTGCTCGCTGATCTCGCCTGACGGGCGCCCCATGCGATCGCGCTCGCCAAGAATGGGCCACTTTCGATGGACTTGATGCCCGGGCGGCCGCTCCGGCTGATTTGAATTTGTCTGCGTGGGCTCCCGGTGAGCCCAAAACGCGCGAAAAAAAGGAGAGCGCTTCGTGACCCAGCTCGCTGATCTTGGCGTTTTCGGCCTCTCGACCATGGGCGGCAATCTCGCTCGCAATGCAGCGCGAAACGGCTTTGGCGTCGCGCTTTTCAATCGTCACGCCGCGCGCACCGACGAGCTTGTCGCAGAGCATGGCGCCGAAGGGCGCTTCACCGCCGCCAGGAGCGTCGCCGACTTCACCGCGGCGCTCGCGAAGCCTCGCGCCGTCCTCATCATGGTTCAGGCCGGCAAGCCGGTCGACGACGTCATCGAAGAGTTGCTGCCGCATCTCGAGGCCGGCGACATCATCATCGATGGCGGCAATTCGCTCTTCACCGACACCAACCGGCGCGCGAAAAGCTTGAAAGAGAAGAACATCCGCTTTGTCGGCATGGGCGTTTCCGGCGGCGAAGAAGGCGCCCTACTCGGGCCAAGCATGATGCCGGGCGGCGATGAAACGGCCTATCGGCGCATCGAACCGATCGTCACGAAAATGGCGGCGCATGTCGATGGGGAGCCCTGCTGCGCCTACATCGGACCGCAGGGCGCCGGCCATTACGTCAAGATGGTGCATAACGGCATTGAATATGCCGACATGCAGCTGATCGCCGAAGCCTATGACCTCTTCAAATCCGCCTACGGGCTCGACGCTGCGGCCATGGCCGGGATTTTCGAGGAATGGAACAAGGGTGAGCTCGACTCCTATCTCATCGAGATCACCGCCGCCGTGCTGCGCAAGCGCGACTCCACCGGCAAGCCGCTCGTCGACGCCATCCTCGATGAAGCCGAGCAAAAGGGGACGGGGCGCTGGACCGCGCAGTCGGCGCTTGATCTCGGCGTGCCGCTAACCTCGATCACCGAGGCCGTTTACGCCCGCGCACTGTCGGGCCACCGGGAACTGCGCATCGCCGCCCATCAACAGATCCCCGGTCCTGCGGTAAGTCCGCGCAAGGCCGGCAAGTCCGACATCGACGCGATCCGCGATGCGCTCTACGCCTCGAAGATCATCGCCTATGCCCAGGGGTTCGAGCAGCTAGAGGCCGCGTCCCAACAATTCGGCTGGAATCTCAAACTCGGCGAGATCTCATCGCTGTGGCGCGGCGGTTGCATCATTCGCGCCCGCTTTCTCAGGCGCATTCGCGAAGCCTATGACGCCGGCGAAAAAATCGAAAATCTTGTGCTGCAGAGCTACTTTCGCGACGCCGTCGTGGAGGCGGAGCCGTCGTGGCGCCGCGTTGTCGCGCTTGGGATCGAACAGGGCGTGCCGACGCCGGCCTTCTCGTCATCGCTCGCGTACTTTGACGGGTTGAGGCGCGAGCGCGGCCCTGCGAACCTGTTGCAGGGACTGCGCGACTATTTCGGCGCCCACACCTACCGCCGGCTCGACAAGCCCGGCAGTTTTCACACGCGTTGGGCCCAGGATGGCGAAGAGGTGAGCGTCTGAGGCGTGGGTTAGGCTTCATGTCGACGCCAGCTGGATGCAGGGCGTTTTCCCGGAGCGCCCAATCAGAAAGGAAGAACGATGACCCCGACCACCAGCTTGGGTGACCTCGAAGCCCGCATCGCCGTCGTTCGAGACAATATCCGCGAACTGACCGAGCAAGCCGCGGCTTATTCCGGCGCGACCGACGAAGCGAGGATTGCCGACCGAATCGCAGAACAGGAAGACCTGCTGGCCGAGCTTCTGAAGGAGCAGGAAGCCCTGTCGAAATAGGCGCAAGGGGCGGCCATGGCTTGGCCAACCGCGCGGCGCCGTTCGCCTCAGATCTTGCGGGCTGGATCGACAGGCGGGATGACGTCTGTGACAGGCCTACCGGCTCAATCCGACCCGAACCGGCCGTTCGTCGCGGAAGTCGCCGCACTGTGTCGGGGCTCTGAATTCTCGATTCCTGACAGCCGGATCGCAGGTTCCCGCAAGGAAGACATCCATCAAGAAAATGACCGGCGCGAATCGGTCCTGACTATGCATCGGAAGCCGACATGGCTTGTCGAGGTGTCGACCGGCTC
>DASZFX010000152.1:0-1841 GCA_035939375.1 Roseiarcus sp. | reverse complement strand
TCATGCGCACGCGGGAGAACGGGAAAGCCATCGGCGGCGCCTCCCACATCCTCGCAGGGGATGGAGACTACAAAGGTATGGAGAGCGATGTAATACCGATAAGCGTGGTAACAATCGATGAAATTTTGCCGCCCGTCGCGGATGTCGGAATCATTCGATTGGACATAGAAGGCTACGAGAAATACGCTTTGATGGGGGCCGTCAATACGATACGAAAAGACCGACCGATCATTATTCTGGAAAACGTTCCGCAAGACGTCATGGAAGAATTCCTTGTCCCGATCGGTTATAGGAGAGGGGACGCGATCAACGGCAATACCGTATTCGTTCCGTAACCTTGGGCAGGGGAATAGCAATTGAGCCGTGGGGACGAAACAACGCGGCGACATGCTGGCGCGGAAGCGGCTGCGTCGACAGTTCCTCCCGCATTGCGCCGAAAATTCTTACGCGGTTGCGATGAGCGTTACGCCTCTGATCACTTCGCTGGCGCTTCCGATGCTGGCTTCCCCGCCTGCCTGAACGCCGCGACGAATTCGGCGAGCGTCTGTTCATCCATGTCGGACACGGCGACATAGGCGAGGCTGGCGTCGGACCACCGCGCGACGTGATAGCCGTCGATCGTCTGGATGGCGCCATCGGCCGGCGCGCCCTCTGCGCCCGGCGGAAGTTCGGTGACGGCGACGAGGTGCTCGTTATGGCGATAGACCAGCGTAGGGGCGGGTATCCGGTCGACTATGGCGACGCGCCCGCCCGCAAGAGGGAAGCCCTGCGATGCGAGATCGACGATTGCCGCGCTGACAGTGGTGCGGCCGGCAAGCCAGGGCTTGACCGTGTGCCGGTCAGAGGAAGCAACATCGTACGGCTGTCCGGCAATCGAAGCGCGGGCGAAATCGGAGACGAGCCCCGCCGCGGCGCCGGGCGTCGCGCTCTGCCGCAGCGACGTAAGTCCGGCCCCCGTAGCGAAGCCGACCGCCGCCACGGAGGCCGCCAGCGCAAGTACGCGCGCGCCGCTCCAGACCGGACGCCGAACCGGCGAAGGCGCGGCCCGGGCAGTCGGCGCGCCCAGCGCGGCGATCCGATCGGCGAGCGCCTTCGGCGCCGTCTCCCGCTGCACGAGGCGCGCCATCGAAGCGCGAAGCGCCTCGAGGCGGCGATACTCGGCCGCGAGCGCGGGGTTGGCTGCCATCTCGCGTTCCAGTTCGAGCGAACTCGCGGCGTCAAGCTCGCCGTCGAGGGCGGCGTTGAGCCGCAGGATGCGGTCGTCGCTAGTGGGATGGTTCATGGCTCGGCTTTCAGGGTCTTCATCAGCGACGCGCGGGCGCGGGCAAGCCGCGACATGACGGTGCCCATCGGCGCGCCTGTCGCTTCGGCGATGTCGCGATAGGAGAGGCCATTGAGGTCGCGCATGATGAGCGTCTCCAGGAGCGGCGAGGGCAGATCGGCAATCGCGCGGCGCAGACGCTCGCCGTCCTCGAACGCGATCAGCGCCTGCTCAGGATCGGGCGCGACTTCGCCAAGTCGCGGGTCGATGGCGTCGAGATCGGCCGCGTCGCCCGCGTAAGACAGGTCCTTCGGGCGATTTTTCGCCATCCATGAGATCGCGACATTGCGCACGATCGTGAGGAACCAGGGTCTCGGACGTTCGATCGCGGTCGTCTCCAGCGCCTTCAGCGCCCTGATCGCCGCCTCCTGCACAATGTCTTCCGCGTCGGCGCCGTTGCGGCAGATCCATTTGGCGAGCGTATAGGCGTCGTCGAGCAGCGGCGGCACGACGTCTTGAAAACGCCTCTGGGCGATTGTTCCGACGACGAAATTGGTCATCGAACTGCCGCCTGTCTCAG
>DASZFX010000151.1:0-4898 GCA_035939375.1 Roseiarcus sp. | reverse complement strand
TACGGTCTCCCGCCAGATGACCAGCGCCGGTCGTGACCGCGTGCAGCCTCAGATTGGGAGACCCGAGCGCGGTCAAAATCGCCAGAGCGTCGTCATTGCCGGGATCGCAATCGTGGACGACCTGGACCATCACGCGCTTTTTTCCTTGACCGGCGCCGGGCGATTGCGCGCGGCCGCGCGCCAGCGGGCGACGATAAGACCCAGCGTCGCCGCCAGATAGGGCGCCATAAGCACGAATTGCGAAGGCGCCTGGAAGAGTTGCAACCGATCGCCCAAAGCGCCGAAGAAACCGAAGAGAAACGCCGCGCCCGTCGTCGCCCAAGGCAGGCCGCCGCCGAAAAGCGTTGCCGCAAGGCCGATGAATCCGCGCCCGCTCGTCATGTCCGGCAGAAAAAAATGCAGCCGATCCATCGCCAGTTGAGCGCCGGCGAGACCTGCGAGCAGGCCGCTCGCGAGGACCGCGATGAGCTTCATCCGCTTGACGTTGACGCCGGCGGCGCTGGCGGCGTGTTCATCCTCGCCGACCGAACGCAAGGAATAGCCGAAGGGCGTCCAATAGAGGACGAACGCGCAAAGCGGGGCCGCGGCGAGCGCGATGAGAACAATGAAGCTCTGACGCTCGAACGCCGGGCCGAGAAACGGCAGCCAGGTCAGCGCGCCGCTCGGCACATGCCAGATGTCTGGAAAGGCGTCGGGCCGCAAGCCGCCGGGATCCTGATAGAATTCTTCGAGCGTGAACAGCGTGCCGCCAGCCGCCAGAATATTGAGCCCGAGGCCGGCGACGATGAAATCGGCCTGTAGCACGATCGCGACGAAACCAAAAAGCAGCGACATGAATATCGCGGCGATCAGCGCGCAGAAGAAAGCGAGAGCGACGTTGGCGCTCGCCTGCCCGACCGCGATGGCGACAAAAGCCGCAACAAGCATCATGCCCTCGACCGCGACATTGAGGATATTGGCGCGCGTCGTGATCATGGCGGCCAGCGCGGCGAGCAGGATGGGCGTCGTCTGACCAAGTACGGAGGCGAGGAACTGCGAGACTTGCATGGCTAGGCCGGCGCCGGATTGCCGCGAAGCCGCGCGGTCATGAGCAGAACGAGAAAGCCGGTCAGGAGTCCGACAAGCGAACGCGGCACGTCCGTGTCGATTTGCATATAAGCCGCCCCGTTGAGAATGAGCGCGTAGAAAGCGGCCGTCGCCAGCACGCCGATCGGGTGAAGCCGTGCGAGCAGCGCGACAGTCAGGCCGACCAAGCCGAAGCCCGGCGAGAAATTCTGCTCAAATCGATGGCCGATGCCCAAAACATAAAAGGCGCCGGCAAGGCCCGAGAGCCCGCCGGAGATCAGCATGGCGACCACGATCTGACGGCCGGCGTCGACGCCGACTGTCGCGGCAAAGCGCATATTGGAGCCCGCGGCGCGCAAGTTCGCGCCCCATTCGGTACGGAACAAGGCCAGCCAAGCCAGCGGCGCGACCACGATTGCGATGACGGCGCCGCTGGTCGCGCCCGGCAATCCCGGTATCTCGGGGATCCACGCGCCCTGTGGAATGACGAAACTCACCGCGCCATAGGCGGTTTGGTCGCGCAAAGGCTTGGTTGCGAGATATTCGGTCGTCAGCAGCGCAATGAAGTTCAGCATCAAAGTGCTGACCACTTCATTGACGTCGAGGCGGACCTTCAGCACGCCGGGAATCCAACCCCAGAGGGCGCCCGCCGCGATCCCGGCGATGATGGCGATGATCGCGGCCAAGGGAAATGGCGCGGAAGGAAAGGCCAGCGCCGTCGCCGCGGCCGCCATCGCGCCGAGATAAAGCTGGCCCTCTCCGCCGACGTTGAAGACGCCGGCGCGAAAGGAGAAGACGACGCCGAGGCCGATCAGGAGAAGCGGCGTCATCCGATTGACGAACAGAGCGAAGTTCGATCGCGAATAGAAATTGGCGAAGAGCAGATCGCGATAGGCGAGAACGGGATCGCTGCTGATGATCAGCACGAAGGCGAACCCGCCCGCCAAGACGATGGCGACCGCGCCGACCGGGCCGGCTATGGCGCGCGAAAGCGTCCTGATCTCGGCGCCCATCACGCCGCTTCCAGTTCGGAGCCGTTCATCAAGAGGCCGACCGTCTCCTCCGTGGCGACGGCGCGGTCGAGAATTTTGAGTACCCGCCCGCGAAACATCACAGCGATACGATCCGACAAAGCGAAGATTTCGGAGAGCTCGGAGGAAATGAGCAGAATTGCGCAACCGCGGTCGGCCGCGTCGAGAATCTGCGCATGAACGAATTCGGCGGCGCCGACATCGAGGCCGCGGGTCGGCTGCGCGACGACAAGCGCCGCGGGATGCTTCTCCATCTCTCTGGCGATCACCACTTTTTGCATATTGCCGCCGGAAAGCTGGCCGACCGCCGCAGCCGGCCGGGCGCCGCGGATGTCGTACTGGCGGATTTTCTGCGTCGCGAAGGCGTCGCGCGCCGCCATCCGGACAAGGCCCGCCGGGCCGATCAACCCTTTCAATAGATAATTGCCAGCGGCGACATTCTCAGCGATCGTCATCGTCGCGCTCAGTCCGCGATCAAGCCTATCTTCCGGGACGAAGGCGAGGCCCGCCATGCGTCGCGCGTATGGGCTGGCCCCTCCGATATCGGCGCCGCGAAGGCGAATGGCGCCCGCCTGAACCGGCGCCAGCCCCGCAACGGCCTCGCTGAGTTCCGTCTGGCCATTGCCGTCGACGCCGGCGACGCCGACGATCTCGCCGGGGTGAACCTCGAGATCGACGCGATCGAGAAGACGGCGGCCGGACGCGGTCGTCATCGTAAGAGCCCGGAGCGCGAGCGTCGCCATGGCCGAAGGCAGGCGATGGTAGGCGCCGCCCCGTTTGGGCGGCTGCATGTCGCGCCCGACCATGTCGCGAGCAATATCGGCTTCCGACAGGCCGGCAGTCGGGCGCGTCGAAATGCGGCGGCCATGGCGCAGCACGGTCACGCGATCGGACACCGCCTTCACCTCTCTGAGCTTGTGGGTGATGAAAAGGATCGTGCGGCCGCGCACCTTCAATCCGGCGATGACGCCGAGCAATTCCTCCACCTCGGGGGGCGTGAGCACCGCGGTCGGTTCATCGAGGATGAGAATGCGGGCGTCGAAGCCCAGCGCCTTGAGAATCTCGACGCGCTGGCGCTGGCCGACCGACAGGCGCGCGACCCGCGCATCGGGATCAAGGTCAAAATGATAGCGTTGGATCAGCGCGACCGCGCCTTTGCGCATGGCGGCGTGGTCGGTGACGAAGCCAAAGCGACGCGGTTGGCGATTGAGATACAAGTTTTCGGCGACCGTCATCGAGGGAATGAGCTTGAAGTGCTGATGGACCATGCCGATCCCCGCCCTGCCCGCGGCGATCGGATCGGCGAAACTGATGGCTGCGCCGCCGAGAAATATCTCGCCGGCGTCGGGCTTCAGGATGCCGGCGAGAATATTCATCAATGTGCTCTTTCCGGCGCCGTTCTCGCCGCAGATCACATGGATTTCGCCGGCCTCGACATCGAGATCGACGTGATCAAGCGCGATCTTGTCGCCGAACCTCTTGGCGAGGCCGCGCAATTGCAGCAACGATCCGATTGGCCCCTCGGACATTTCAAGCCGGCTCCCGATGAAAATAATGCGGACGGCGTCTGGTCGCCGCCCGCGCCGCCTCACTGCGTCTTGAAGGCGCTGTCGACTTTGATTTCGCCACTGAGCACCTTAGCCTTGGCGGCGTCGACTTTCGCCTTGACCGCGTCGGGAACGAGCGCGTCGTTGTAGACGAGGCCGACGCCGTCATTCTTCAAGCCATAGATTTCGAGCGTCCCGAAGGGCGCCTTGCCGGCTTCGATCTGTTTGATGGAATCGTAGATCGAATTGCCGATCTGCTTGAGCATCGAGGCGATGACATTCTTGGGGTAGAGGCCATTCTGATCGGAATCGACGCCGATCGCATATTTATTGGCGTCGGCGGCAGCTTTGAGGATGCCGAGGCCGGCGGGGCCGGCGACATTGAACA
Organism: Roseiarcus sp.; assembly: GCA_035939375.1. Lineage (GTDB taxonomy): Bacteria > Pseudomonadota > Alphaproteobacteria > Rhizobiales > Beijerinckiaceae > Roseiarcus. The sequence continues at coordinate 867 of DASZFX010000151.1, read as the reverse complement.
CGACGTCCGCGCCGCCGTTCAGCATGTTGCGCGTCAGGTCATAGGCCTTATGCGCATCGTTGAAATTGCCGATGAACGAGACTTGCACGTCGATCGATGGGTCGATCGTCTTGGCGCCCTGTTTGAAGCCGACAATGAAGTCCTGAATCACCGGCAAGTCCATGCCGGCGACAAGGCCGACCTTCTTCGATCCCGTCGAGAGCGGGAACGCCGCCTTGTCGATCGCCACGACGCCGGCCAGCGCGCCGGCGAGATAGGAGCCTTCGTTCTGAGCGTATTTGACCGAGAGAACGTTGGGCAGCTTCAACTCATCGTCGAAATAGACATATTTCTGGTTGGCGTGCTTGGGCGCGACAGCCGCCAGATTGTCGTGCATGCCGGGTCCGGTGAAAATGACGCTCCATGAGCCGCTGTCGGAAGTTGCTTCGAGGTTCTGGCGCCAGAGCTGCGGATCGCTCGGCGAGGCCTGCAAGAACTTGATCTTCACGCCCTCTTTTTCGGCGTGACGAAAACCGGCTGCTGCGGAATCGTTGAAGCCCTTGTCGCCGAGATTGTCGCTCATCACATAGACGGCGCTGAAATTATCCGCCGCACCGGCGACGCCGGCAAGGCTTGCGCTCGCCGCAAATGCGAGCGCCGTGACCAAAGTTTTCGTTACGCGCATGACCTCATCTCCCATCTTCACTGCTTGCTTTTAAGTCTTAAGGTCCGAGACCCCGGTTGCGAGCCCGAGGGCTCGTTTCCTCCGTTCGCCTTGCCGGCCGGCGCGCGCGCTTTTGCGCGGCGAGGCGACCGAATGGAGGATGACGAGCTCGGTCGGCAGCCGCACCAGCGAAGGCGTCGCCTCACCTCTCATTTGACCGAGCA
>DASZFX010000150.1:0-4721 GCA_035939375.1 Roseiarcus sp. | reverse complement strand
ACCATGACCCGCGGCGCCGGCTCGAACACGCGCTATGTACGCAACATTCTTTCCGAGACGGCGAAGGCCGAGAGCCTGCTGGTCGTCGAAGTGATCACGCCCGGCGGCAATTGGTCGAGCTATCCGCCCCATAAGCACGATCGTGACGCGCTGCCGGACGAATCCTATCTTGAGGAGACCTACTATCATCGTCTGTCGCCGCCGCAGGGCTTCGCCTTCCAGCGCGTCTATACCGACGATCGCAAGCTCGACGAAGCGATGGCGGTTGGCGACCGCGACGTCGTGCTGGTGCCGCGCGGCTACCATCCGGTCGGCGCGCCGCATGGTTACGAATTGTACTATCTCAACGTGATGGCGGGCCCGAAGCGAACCTGGCGCTTCCACAATGATCCCGCCCATGCGTGGATGTTGAATTAGGCGCCGGCCCGGGCGCCGCCGCCTCATCGTCATTTGAGAGCGTCGCGAAGCAATGCACCGGAGATCGGCGCTGAATGGTTGCTTCGCTGCGCTCGCAATGACGGAAATGTCCGTACTCTCACGGCAGGCGCGCACAGCCTTGGATAATGCTGGAGAATTTCGCGTGCTGCGCCGCATCGAGGTCGGCGCGCGAAAAGGCGATGACGAGGTCCGCGCCGCGCAAACCTTCGATGACGCATTGGCAACCGCGCTGGCAATGGTCCGCCGTCCCGCCGGCGCCTTCGCATTGGCTGAGACAGACGCTCCTGAAATTCGTCTCGTCGCGTGCGGCATTCGGCGCGCCGAAGCCGGTCGCGGCGAAGAGGATCGCGAACAGGATCGGCTGGTGGACGAGATAGATCAGAAGGCTGTGACGTCCCGCCCAGGCGAGCGCGCGGGAAAAGAACGACGTCGGACGCCATTGTGCGAGCCTCGATTCAAAGAGCCGTCGCCAAAAGAGGCGGGTCAGCGCGAGACCGAGAAAAACGAAGGCCGACCACGGCGCGAGCGGGCGCCAATCGAATGTATCGGGCGGGACCGTATCAAGCCCGAGCCAGACGATCGCCGGCTGGTTGAATGCGGGGCCGGCGAAGAGAAACGGCGCGATAAAGACAAGCGCCGCCGCCGCGAAGGGCGCCCAGAGCCGCGCCTGAAGAAGCGGCGCGGCGAGCAGGCTCGCCAAGGCGATGCAATGCAGGATGCCGAAATAGATCGCATCGCCTGGAGCGAGTATATGGCTCGCGACCGTCACCAGCGCCGCCGCCCCGCAGATGATCGCCAGCCGGCGCTGGAACGCCTTTCGATGAAAGGTTTCGTGATGGGCGAGGACCAGCGAGACGCCGACAAGCGCGAGAAAGGCGCCGGCGACGATATGCGAGAAGAGCCGCATCGGCGGCGTCAACGGAAAGGTCGGCGTCGCCAGGCCGAAATAGGCGAGGTCCCAACTGAGATGGTACGCCGCCATGCCGACGAGCGCGACCCCTCGCGCAACATCGACCGCGGCGATGCGCGGCGAACTCCCGCGCTCCCACGCGCCGCTAACGGACTCGCACATTTGATTCGGCGTCGAAGCGAATAGGAGCGTTGCTCTTCGTCACACCTTGACCCATCGTCCCTCGAGGCTGGCCGCGGCGATCGCATGTACGGTCCGCTCGATCGCCAGGCCCTCGTCGAAGTCGACAGCGACGGTTTCTTGGCCCGTCATGCGGCCGATCAAAGCGCGACATTCGATGATCTTGAGATCGTTGAAGCCGAGCTGATGGCCCGGCGCGACGATGAAACGATCATAGGGCGGGTGCGCCGGGCCCATCAGGATCGTGCAAAAGCCCTGATCCTCCGGCCGCCCTTCGGCAAGATAGGCCTGGACTTCGTTGAAGCGCTCCTGATCGAAGGCGATCGTGCCGCGTCCGCCGAAAATCTGTACCGAAAGGCGCCCCTTGCGGCCCCAGGCGCAGCGGCTGACATGGATCGCCCCGCTCGCCCCGCCGGGCAGACGCAGCAGCGCCGTCGCGATGTCATGGGTCTCGACCGCGCGCCGACCCCCCTGGTGCGGGCGATCCGGGTAGGGTTTCGACATTTCGCCGAACACGCTGTCGACCCGGCCGAGGAGCGTTGCGATCAGGCTCAGTGGATGGACCGCGAAATCATCCAGCGCGCCATAGCCCGCCGCCGCCTCGCTGCGCCAGGAATGCGGCTGATCGGGATCGGCCATGAAATCCTCATCCATCTCGATGCGGATATGGTTCACCTTGCCGATCCTGCCCTCGTCGAGCAATTTGCGGATATAGCGAATGGTCGGATTCTGGATGTAATTATAGCCGAGGATCGCCGCCTTGCCGGAACGCTGTGCGGCCGCCGCCATGCGCTCGGCGTCGGCGAATTTCGGAGCCATGGGCTTTTCGCACCAGACATGCTTGCCCGCCGCAAGCGCTGCGATCGCCATTTCGGCGTGGAGGGGATTGGGCGTCGTCACCGAGACGACATCGACCGCGGGATCGGCGACAAGCGCCCGCCAATCAGCCGTCGGCTTGGCGAAACCGAATTCGGCCGCCTTCTTCGCCGCCAGTTCAGCCGTCACCTCGCAAAGCGACACGAGGCGTATGTCGGGCGTGTCGCCAAAGACCGCCTTGACCCCGGTCCAGGCCAAAGCGTGACATTTGCCCATATAGCCGGTTCCGATCAGGCCGACGCCGATCGCCTTCATGGCGCGTCTCCTCTCGCCTCAGGCGGGCAATCGAAGATTCGCCGCCGCCCGCTACGCATAATAAACGTTCTCTGGACTAAGCTTTTTGGAACTTTCATTCTGTCTGCCGCCCCCGGTCAAGTCCGTCAGGCGGCGCCCGGCGCCGCGCTTGGGAGGATTAAGCCGCAATGACCCCGCCAGTCGATTTCGACGCGCTCAAACTCAGGCTGATCGAAATCCAGCCGGAACTGCCCAAGCGCCTGCAGCAAGTCGCCGCCTTCGCGCTGGAGCACCCGGACGAGATGGCGCTGGGCACGGCGGCGAGCGTCGCAGGCCACGCCCGCGTGCAGGCTTCGACGCTGGTGCGCTTCGCCCAATCGATCGGCTTTTCGGGCTTCTCGGATCTGCAAGAGATTTTTCGCTCGCGCCTGCGAAACCGCTGGCCGGATTATCCCGAGCGGATGATGGCGCTCCATGAAAAGGCGATGGACAGCGGCGATCCGACCCATCTGCTGGCAGGCTTTGCCGATTCCGCCACCGCCTCTCTGGCCCGTTTGCGTGAAAGCGTAACCCGCGAGAGCCTCGATCGGGCGATCGATGCGCTGACAAGCGCCCGCACGGTCTATCTGCTCGGACAAAGGCGGGCCTTTCCGGTCAGCCACTATCTCGCCTATGCGCTCGCCAAGCTCGGCGTGCGCGCGACGCTCATCGACAATGTCGGCAGTCTCGGCGCCGAGCAACTGGCCCATGCCGGCCGCGACGACGCGCTGATCGCGATCAGCTTTGCGCCCTATACGCCCCTGACCATCGAGTTGACGCGCCAAGCCGCCGCGCGGGACGTGCCGATCGTCGTCATCACCGATAGTCCGCTCAGTCCGCTGGCGAGCTTCGCCAAGGTGCGCTTCGAAGTGGCGGAGAGCGACTTCGGATCGTTTCGTTCGCTGTCGGCGACGTTTTGCCTGGCGATCACGCTCGCGGTGGCGCTGGCCAATCGACGCGCCGACGGCGGGTAGGACGGGCGGCGGCCCACTCGGAAGGTACGCGCGCCAAGCGCTCGCTAACCTGCCGCCGCTTCCGCGAGCTTGAGCTGAATATTGATCGCCTGGAGAAAGCCGACAAGATCGCTGGTCACGAAATCGATCACCGGCGAATCCTCATCGCGCCGGTCGCCCGATTCGCGGTGATCCAACTGACCCTCGCGCGGCCGAACAAGGACCGTCGTCATGCCGCGCTCGCGCGGCGTCACGAGATTGCGCGAAATATCCTCGAACATTGCGGCCCGGGCTGGGTCGACGCGATATTTCTTGAAGAAGGCGTCATAGGCCTCGGGCGCCGGCTTCGGGATCATATTGGCGGCCATGATGTCGAAGACGTCTTCGAACAAAGCGCCGAGGCCGAGCTGCGCGGCGGTGCGCAAAGCATGGTCCCGCGAGCCATTGGTCAGGATCAGCTTGCGGCCGGGCAGAGCGGCGATCTCGGCGGCGAGTGGCGGATTGGCGGCGAGCGAGGAGCGATCGATCTCATGAACGAAGGCGAGGAACTCGTCGGCGTCCACCGCGTGTTCATCGATCAGTCCACGCAACGTCGTGCCGTAGCGTTGATAATAATGCTTCTGCAACGCGCGGGCCGAAAGGCCGTCGAGCCCGAACATCTGCATCAGGAACAAGGTGATGCGCTGGTCGATCATCGGCCAAAGGTCGCTGTCGGGCGGATAGAGCGTGTTGTCGAGGTCGAATACCCAAGTCTCGACATGGCGAAACCTGGCGAGGATCGTCGAAGCTTCGTCGCCGATAGGAGCGGCGAAATGGGAGAGCGGCTTGTTCAAAAAGGGTTGGCTTCTTGGCAGGCGAGAATCGCGCACGAGTTCATAATCTATATTGCGCTCAATTATTTAACAGGCCAACCATCCCGCGTTGCGGCGCATCCCCCACGTTTGCGCGACGGCGATGAAAAGCCGCTCGCTCATAGTGTCGTAACCGACTGATATTGAGGCGCTTTTTTCAAGCAACGCGTCGCGATGTTTCGGCGCGTCGCGGCGGGCGGCCGGGGCGAAACTCTTTTGCCCGACGACCGGCGACGGCGA
>DASZFX010000149.1:0-4294 GCA_035939375.1 Roseiarcus sp. | reverse complement strand
AAAGTCGCGCCCTCCGTGGATTGCTTCGCTTCGCTCGAATGACGGCTTGGGCGCTTCGACTCGAGGCCGTCATGACCGAGGCTCGACATTGCGACATGACTGAGGCGGATTCTCGCGGCGGCGGCCCGCGCCCGTCCTTGTGTTCGAATTCTTCTCGCGCATAATTGCAAGGCGAGCGCCAATGACCTGGCGCTGACCTTGGCGTCGCGAGCCCTTCCCCGCTGGAGATCCCTTTCTAATGGCCGCCTCCAAGCCGAATATCCTCATCGTGATGGTCGACCAACTGGCGCCCGCCTTCCTGCCTATCTATGGGCACAGGCTCGTCAAGACGCCGCATCTCCAAGCTCTCGCGAATAGGAGCGTGATCTTCGACAGCGCCTATTGCAACAGCCCCTTGTGTTCGCCGTCGCGCGCCGTCTTCATGACCGGCCAATCGCCTTCGCGATCGGGCGTCTATGACAATGCCGCCGAATTCAGCGCCGACATTCCGACCTATGCGCATCATCTGCGCAATCTCGGTTACCGCACCATTCTATCTGGCAAAATGCATTTCTGCGGCCCCGACCAGCTGCATGGTTTCGAGGAGCGGCTGACGACCGACATTTACCCGGCCGATTACGGTTGGACGCCGGATTGGGACCATCCGCTGGAGCGCCCCGATTGGTACCACAATATGAATTCGGTGACCGAGGCCGGGCTCTGCGTTCGGACAAATCAGCTCGATTTCGACGACGAAGTGACTTTCGCCGCCGAACGCGCGCTTTATGAAATCGCTCGCTCCAACGACAAGCGTCCTTTCCTGCTCGTCGCCTCGCTGACCCATCCGCACGATCCTTTCGCGATCACCGAGCGCTATTGGAATCTCTATCGCGACGAAGAAATCGACATGCCCGGACCCGCTGTGGCCGCCGATGCGCTTGATCCGCATTCTCAGCGGCTGCGCCATGTCTCGGCGATGGACGCCCAGAAGATTACCGATCAACAGATCCGCGCCGCGCGCCGCGCTTATTATGGCGCGATCTCCTACGTCGACGACAATTTTGGCAGGCTGATACGCGCGCTCGGCGCGACCAGGCTCGCCGACGACACGATCGTCCTGTTCCTGGGCGATCACGGCGAAATGCTCGGCGAGCGCGGTCTGTGGTTCAAGATGACGTTCTTCGAAGGCGGCGCGCGCGTGCCGCTGGTCGTCTCCGCGCCTGGGCGTTTCGCGCCGCGCCGCGTCGCCGCCAGCGTTTCGCTTGTCGATATCCTGCCGACCCTCGTCGACATTGCCGGCGGCGACGCCGCGGCGCTGGCCGGAACAACCGACGGACGAAGCTTGCGCCCGCATTTGGAGGGCGGCGCCGGTCACGACGAAGTCATCGGCGAATATCTCGCTGAGGGCGCGATCGCGCCGATCGTGATGATCCGCCGCGGCGAGTGGAAGTTCATCCATTCGGCGCCTGATCCCGACCAGCTCTATGATCTCGCCGCCGATCCGCAAGAACGCGTCAATCTGGCGACCCATCCCGCGCAAGCTGGCCGCGTCTCAGGGCTCAAAGCCGAAGTCGCGCGGCGGTGGGACCTTGCGGCGCTGGACGCCAGGGTGCGCGAAAGTCAGCGTCGGCGGCGCGTCGTCAACGCCGCCTTGACCAAGGGCGAAGCGCATTCCTGGGATTTTCAACCCTATCGGGACGCCGCGCGCGCCTATGTGCGCAACACGATCCCGCTCGACGATCTTGAAGCCATGGCCCGCTTCCCGCGCGTGCTCGGCAATGAGCGCAGCTGACGAGACGCTTCGGAAGGGCTGATATGGATTGCGTCGCCCACCCTTCTACGCCGCGTTTTGCAAGCTTAAGGGGAGCAATCTTAGAGAACCGCAGCGCTCGGCTCCTCGCAATGACGGTCGAGCGATTCGGCGTCAAGTTTCGCCATACTATCGCGCCGCCTTGGCGCGAGCGTCCAAGAAGGCTCGCATATGGAATGCGGCTTGACTTCGACCCTGCGCATATTCAGCGCCAACCGGACAAGCGCGGCGGGCGACACATCCCTCCCCCATGCAGGCGCGGCCCGCGTCGCTTCGAAGATATCCGGCGCAAGCGTCCGTGTCATAACCGCGGCTGGTGAAGGCGTTGACCGGACAGGCCGTCAGGCAGGGCCGCGTGGCGCAGGCTTCGCATGGGCTCGCCCGGCGCTCGAGCGGCGGAATGCGAAACGCTTCAACAAAGCCCAGCGCACCGCGATAGGAATGCCAAAGGCCGTATTCGGGATGGATGAGCATGCCGAGCGGCGAGACATGCACCGCCTCCGCGCGCATCGCCCAACGCTGGAACGGCCAATAAGGCGGTCCGTCGAAAGGGTACAGCGATCGCGCGCCGCAGGCGACCCCGTCGATGATGCGCCGAGAGCAGCGGTCGAGCGGATCCGGCAAACCATCCCGGTGCTCGGCGGCGTCTTCGAAGGCGCTCCAACCCTCGCCGCCGCGGATGCCGACCAGGACGATCGTCGCCAGGTCCTCCAAGCCTCCTGTTCGTTCGCCTTCGGCAAGGCGTAAAGCGCCGCGCGAAACAAGCCCGCTGCGGGCGATCTCCACTTCGACTTGCCTCAAGTCGCGCATGGTTGAATTGTCGTCGATGCGGCGACGCCGGTCACCCTCTCAGGCGCATATTGTCGGGATCGAACGGGCTCTCCCCGACAACGATCGCGCGGCGCCTTTCGCCGAGCACTTGAATGTCGAGATCCGTTCCGGGCGCGGCAAATTCCGGCCGCACCATCGCAAGAGCCAAGGATTTGCCGACCCGCCAGCCGTATCCGCCGGAAGTCGTGCGACCGACCGAAGAGCCGTTGCGCGTGACCGGTTCGGAGCCGCGCGCGTCGGCTTCGACAACGCCTTGCACCTCCATCGTCACCAGCCGGTTGGCGAAGCCTCTCTCCCGCCACGCCAGGAGAGCGTCGCGACCGAGAAAATCGCCCTTGTTGAGATCGACGAAACGCTGCAGGTTCGATTCGAGCGCCGCATATTCGATGGAGAGTTCGCGCCCCACCAATTTGTACGATTTCTCCAGGCGTAATGAATCCATCGCGCGGATGCCGTATGGCTTGATGCCGAAAGCCGCGCCCGCCGCCATCAGGCGGTCGAATATGTAGTTCTGCATCTCGATGGGATGATGGAATTCGTAACCAAGTTCGCCGACGAAATTGACGCGCAGCGCCAGCGCGCCGGCCGCCCCGATCGACAACGGCCGCGCCGTCAGCCACGGGAACGCCTTGTCCGAAACATCGATGTCGGCGACCGCGGCGAGCACCTCGCGCGAGCGCGGGCCGGCGAGCACCAGAACGCCATATTGGGTCGTCGTCTTGTCCAAACGTACGCCGCCGTCGCTCGGCAGAAGCTTCTGCAACGTGTCGAAGTCATGCGCTTCGAGCGCGCCCGCCGAGACGAGATAGAAGCGCTGCGCCCCGACGCGCGTCAACGTGAATTCAGCGCGCACGCCACCTCGCGCGCTCAACAGATAGGTGAGGCTCACCCGATTCAGCGCCTTCGGAATGCGATTGGTCAGAATCGAGTCGAGCCAGGCCGCGGCGCCGGGTCCCGAGACTTCGAATTTGGCGAAAGCCGACATGTCTTGCAGGCCGACATTCTCATACACATTGCGGCATTCGTCGCCGACGAAGTCGAAATAATTGGAACGACGGAAGCTCCATTTCTCGCGCGGCTTTCTCCCCTCGGCGACCGGCGGATGGTTTTCGTTGAGCAGGACGTCAGGCTTGACGAGGTCCCGTTCGCTCAAAGCATAGTCCGGCGGCGCGAACCAATTCGGACGCTCCCAACCATAGACCGAACCGAAGACGGCGCCGAGTTTGCGCATCCGGCCGTAGCACGGCGTCTGTCGCAACGGCCGCGTCGCGACGCGCTCCTCGTCGGGATAATGGATGGTGAAGACCCTCGCATAGGCTTCCTCGTTCTTCTCGATGAGAAAGCCGTTCTGGGCGTAGGGGCCGAAACGCCTCGGATCGACGCCGAGCATGTCGATCGTCGGCTCGCCCTCGACGATCCATTCCGCCAATTGCCAGCCTGCGCCGCCGGCTGCGGTGACGCCGAAGGAATGACCTTCGTTGAGCCAGAAATTCCTGATGCCCGGCGCCGGTCCGACGATCGGCGAACCGTCCGGCGTATAGGCGATGGCGCCGTTATAGACCTTCTTGATGCCGACTTCGCCGAAGGCAGGCACGCGCGCGATAGCCGTCTCGATATGCGGCGTCAATCGGTCGAGATCTTCCTGGAACAATTCAAATTCGCTTTCAGGCGAAG
>DASZFX010000148.1:0-2866 GCA_035939375.1 Roseiarcus sp. | reverse complement strand
TTCGCCCGCCGCCGACGCCGAGATTTGCATGATGGCGGCCGATTGCCTGGAGGCGCTGGGGATCAAGCGAGGCGAGTACATCATCAAGGTCAACAACCGCAAAGTCCTGGATGGATTGATGGAGGCGCTTGGCCTCGCTGGCGATTTGAACGCCGGGCGGCGATTGGTCGTGCTGCGCGCAATCGACAAACTGGATCGGCTTGGCGTCGCGGGCGTGCGCCTTCTTCTGGGCGGCGGCCGCAAGGACGAATCGGGCGACTTCACGAAAGGGGCCGGGCTTGATGTGGCGCAGAGCGACAATGTTCTGCGATTCCTCGGCTTCTCAACGGACGTCGACAGAGGCGTCGAGACCGACCAGGCGTCCGCCGGCGGGCAATCAAACCGTGAGCGCCTCGAATGGTTCGAGCGCAACGTCGAGCTTGGCGAAACGGGCAAGCAAGGTCTCGCCGAGCTTCGAGAAATCGCAACGCTTGCCGCGGCGGCCGGCTACAAGGAAGACCGCATCGTCATTGATCGATCGGTCGTCCGAGGCCTCGAATATTACACCGGCCCGGTGCTCGAAGGAGACCTCACGGCGCTCGGCCCCGACGGCAAAGCGGTGCGCTTCGGCTCGATCGTCGGGGGTGGGCGGTACGACGGGCTTGTCGCGCGTTTTCGCGGCGAGGCGGTTCCGGCGACCGGCTGTTCGATCGGCGTCTCGCGGCTGCTGGAGGCGCTGCGCGCGATCAACAGTCCCGTGCTCGCCGCCGCCAAGGCGCCGGGCCCGGTGGTTGTCGTCGCGCTCGATCGCGACCACATGGCCGATTATCAGCGTCTCGTCGCCGAACTGCGCAACGCGGATATCGCTGCCGAACTCTACCTCGGCGCCGGCGGCATGAATGCGCAGCTCAAATATGCCGACCGCCGCGGCAGCCTTTGCGCCGTGATCCAGGGCTCGAACGAACGCGACGCGCCCGGCGGACGCCAGGTCGTGATCCGCGATCTCGTGCTCGGCGCCGAACTCGCCAAGGCGTCGAAGGATCGGGCGGACTACGTAGAGTTGCGCCAGCGCGCGCAGCAGACGGCGCCCGAGGCGGAGTTGGTCGCGCGCGTGCGGGAGGCGCTGGGTCGGCATAGGGCGTGAAGGCCGCGGTATGGATTGCTTCGCGCGCTCGCAATGACGGCGCGGATAAGGGCGATTGTCATCGCCAGCGAAGCAATCCATGAGCGCCGATCCTCTGTCCAAGAAAGTACGATACGTTCGCAGATTGATCCATTGTTTGCTTGGCGAAGCGGAGCGAAGTCAAGGACGACCGCGCAGCGGCCGCCGCTTTCGGCGGCGCTTCGCGTCCTTGAAACCGACGCCCGGCTCACGCCTCCGCCTTCTTCGCGCTCCGTCTCTTCCGCGTCTGCACCACGACCCGCGGTCCCTCGACGAGCCGCACGATCGCGCCCCAAAGCGTGCGCACATCCTGCTGGGTCATTCCGATGCGGTGGAAGATGTTGCGCAGGTTGCGTTGCATCACCGGCCGTTTCGGCGCGGGGCGAAAGAAGCCGCGCTCTTCAAGATGACCCTCCAGCATTTCGAAAAAGGCGAGGACCATTTCGCGCGTTGCCGGCGGCGAGCGGTCGGGGGCCGCGATCGGCGCGCCGCCGCCGTGCGCGGCCTTGTACCATTCATAGCCGCAGAGCAGCACGGCCTGCGCGAGGTTGAGCGAGGCGTAGCCGGGGCTCACCGGAAAGCTGATGATCGCGTCGGCGAGGGCCACATCGTCATTGTCGAGGCCGGTGCGCTCAGGGCCGAAAAGCACGCCGCGTTTCTCGCCGCCGAATGTCGCGCCCGCCGCCTCGGGCATTGCTTCGGCCGGCGTATAGATACGCTTCAACTGACCGCGCTCGCGCGCTGTCGTCGCATAGACATAGTGGAGATCGGCGACGGCCTCTTTGACGCTCGGGTAGACTTTCGCGTTATCGAGCAGACCGCTGGCGCTCGCCGCCGCGGCATAGGCGCTCTTGCGCCGCGCGCCTTCGCGCGGCCAGCCTTCACGCGGATTGACGAGGCGCAAATCGCGGAGGCCGAAATTCGCCATGGCCCTTGCGCACATGCCGATATTGACGGCGAGCTGCGGGCGCACCAGCACGATCGCCATGCCGCCGGCGAGCGCCTGCCTGCCACGATTCGTTCCGGCGCCGACCATTGCTTGTCCCTTGACGGCGGCTCGCCGCGTTTATGGGACGATAGGACAATTCGCGACCAAAGGTTAGCGATGATCCATGGCTTCGAAACGCCCGGCGATGGCCTTGGCGATCGCCGCGCTCGAATCGATCGGTTCGTAAGCGAAGCGCGAAAGGCGTCCGTCGAAACGCCGAACCGCGCCCGCTTGCTCCAAAGCGGCGATGAAGTCGCCGATGCGTCCGCCGCCGCCGCTCGGCGCAAAGATGAAGACCGGCGCACCGGTTGAGACGGCTTCGCCGATCATATTGACGCTGTCGCCTGTGACGAGGATTGCGTCGGCGTGGGCGAGCATATGGCCGTAAGGATTGTCGCCGGCGCCGTCCCAAAGGAAAACGCGAGTCGGATCGGCGCCGGCAAGGCCTGTGCGTACGGCTTCGATCAGCGCCGGCGGCGTGCGGCGCGACGGCGTCGCCATCACGCTATGGCCTTGCGACGCGATCGCCGCGACGGCGCGCGCCATGCGTTCGAGATCGCCGGGCGGGAAGGCGTGCGCCCCGCTCGGCCCGCCGAGAAGGACCGAGGCGCGCGGCGCGGGCAAAGCGGCGATACGCGGGTCGGGCGTTTCGCGCAGTGCGGTGAGGCGCGCCGTCGTGAAAGGATGCGGCGAGGTCAAGGTTGCAATGACATTGGGTCCGGAAAGGCGATCGTGCA
>DASZFX010000147.1:0-2691 GCA_035939375.1 Roseiarcus sp. | reverse complement strand
AGCTGAGGCTCCAGGCCGACCATTTTGGCCCATGGGCGCGATGGCGCAGGGCGGCTTCCGCGCCGCTCGTCGACCACAATCCGGCGATCAAAATCCATGTCGCAAGGCGGCGCATCGTCATCGCCCAACATAGCACGGGATGGAGGCCTCGCGACTTAGCGCGTGCGACAACCGAACATCGACTCGAGAGAACTGGGCGGAGTCATGGTCCAACGCATTGCGCAGCCGCAAAAGCGCAGCGCTCGCCAAGGTCCAAGGAATCGCCGGCAAGACCGGCATAATTGATCTGGCTGACGGCGCTGTTGGTCATGACAACATTGATGCGGCAGCGGGGGTGCCGCGGGTTGCCGAACGTCGCAAAGCCCGAACCCTCGATGCGAGTCGTTCCGGAATCATAAGACCAGATTTCCGTTGCGCCGATCGCCTTGCGCCAAGCGGGCGGACCCATGCAGGCGCGAATCGCGTGCTTCGAAAGGCCGATCATCTTGGCCTGGGCGACCTGATCGACTTCCGGCCATTCCATGCCGCAAGCGCCAAGGCCGAAGGAGGCCAGCGTTGCGACGACCGCGAAGGCTCTTTTCATCAATCGCTCCCCAAGGCGAGGGAAAGTAAGCATCAAAACCTCGCCGGATGGGAAGGCGCCTCGGGCTGAAAAAGCTCGCTGCCCAAAGCTTTGTTATGCGGGTGAGCCGCGCCAAATCTCCGCCAGCTCCAAATGTCGCGTGGTCAGGCCCTGCTCTGCGGCATAGCGCGCGGCGAGTTCAAGCGCCGGGTCAATCGCCGCGCGGACGAACGGATGCGGATCGAGCGAATCGCCCTTGGGCGGCGCAAGCGCCTTGGCCGCCGCGAACATTCTCATCAACTCGCGAACGAGATCGGGCCGCGTCTCGACGATGTCTTGTTTCACGCAGATCATGTGATTGATTGGCGTGAAATGACGTCTGGCCAGGAAGGCCTTTGCGGCGGCGTCAGGATCCGGGAACACGCAGCGCAGCGCCGGATCGTCCGGCGCGTCAGCGCCGAAGATCGCGGCGTCGATCGCGCCTTCGCGCAGCATCGCCGTCATCGTCTGGGCGGGCGCGGCGCGGCGCGCGAAGGGCGGATCGCGGTATTCGGCGACATGGGCGTCTTCGAAAGTCAGCCAATCGATGCTTTCCGGCGGCGCCCGGTAGTCATCGGCTAATATTCCGCGCAGCCAAAGACCTGTGGTCTGGCTATAGGCGCGCACGCCGACGCGTCGGCCCTTGAGATCGGCAGGGCCGCGAATTGCGCCGTCGGCGCGGCAAAGCAGCGCCCGCTCCTGGAAACGCGCCAGCGTGACGATAGGCAGAAGCGCCAGTTTCTTGGCATGCGCCTTGGCCTGAAGAAACGTCGCGATCGCCATTTCGCAAACGTCGTATTTGAGCTCGCGCGCCATCGGCGCAAAGGCGCGATTGATCGGCGCGACGTCGGCGAAAGCGAGCTTCAGCAAGGACGAAGCGACCGCGCCCGTTTTCAGCGCGCGGATATGCGGATAGTCGCCGATCGCGCAACTGAGCTCGGCGCGCGCCTCGCCGGCGCCTGTCATCGCCCTTTCTCGCTTTGCTCGCGATAGACGAGGCCTTTCTGCTTGAGCTTGTCGCGCATGCCATAGACGTCGAGGCCCAGTTCGCCGGCCTGCAGTCTTGCGCGGGTCTCGGCCTCCTTTTCTTCGCGCGCATGGCTCTTGCGCAGGACGTCGGCGGCGCTCGTGCGCGCAACCACGACCACGCCGTCGTCGTCGGCGACCACGAGATCGCCGGGATGGATCAACTGCCCGGCGCAGACGATCGGCACATTGACCGACCCAAGCGTCTCCTTGACCGTCCCTTGAGCGGAAATCGCTTTGGACCAGACTGGAAAGCGCATTTTGGTCAAAGCCGCGACGTCGCGACAGCCTGCCTCGATGACAAGGCCCAGCACGCCGCGCGCGACGAGCGAGGAGGCCAGCAATTCGCCGAAATAACCAGCATCGCTCGGCGAGGTCGGCGCGACGACGAGCACGTCGCCGCTCTCGCATTGTTCGACCGCGACGTGGATCATCCAATTGTCGGCGGGCGGCAGCGAAACGGTGACGGCGTTGCCGACGATTTTCGCGCCGGAATAGATCGGCCGCATCGAGGAGCCAAGGAGGCCGAAGCGCCCCTGCGCCTCATGGATCGTGGCGACGCCATAGGGCGCAAAGCCTTCGACAAGTGCGCGGGGCGTGCGCGCAATTCCGGTGACGACGACGCTCACGCGAGGCTCTCCACGACATGAGGGAAGACGGCTTCATAACCTTCGCCATAAACGATCTTCCTATCGGAATTGCGCGCCGCCTGCGCGCCGCGCTGCAAAGCGGCGCGGGTGTAATATTCCCAGAGGTGCTCCTGTCCGGCCATGCATCCGATGGCGGCGCGTTTCTTGTCCCAGACGGGCGTGATGTCGAGAAGCACGTTCGGCGTCCAGCCGCATTGCTCGGGTTGATGCGGCTCGAACAGGAAGACGGGCGGCGCGCCGAGCGTTCTCTCGCCGGGCCTATGGCCATGGGCCTGCGCGACGATGCGGGCGTGCTGGGCGAATTCGCTCGTCATCTCATGATCGCGATTGTAAATGTCGCGGCGCGAATGCGTCAGCACGAAGGCGGGATGGATCGCGCGGTGGAGATCGACGAGCCGATAGAGCGCTGCATCG
>DASZFX010000146.1:0-3701 GCA_035939375.1 Roseiarcus sp. | reverse complement strand
CGCGGTCAGGAAGTCGAGTTGATCGTCGACGAGCGGAAATTTGCCGCCTTGCGAGGACAAGACGCCTGGACCGTCGAGCACGTTGCTATAAAGGCCGATGATCGAAACGAAAGGCGCATCAAGCGTGAAATAAACCCCTGGCTGGGTCATCACGCTTCGCGCGAGCGTATGGGCGTCGGGCGAGGGCTTGGCCGCCGCCGCGCAAAAGTTCGTAAGGAAAGCGTCGAGCGTCGGGGCCTGCGGCGCGCTCGAGCCCTGACCGAACACCATGCCGTCATGGTTGCCTGGAATGGCGAAGATCGGGCGATCATAGGCGCGGTACGGTTCGTAGAACTGATCGTAGTAATATTGAGCCTCGCCGAAATTGTAGATCACGTCGCCGAGATGAAAGAAAAAGGCCGGGCCTCGATTTCCCAGGCGAACGACGTCGTCGACCATCGCATCCGCTACGGCCGCTTCGTGGCCAAGCGCGGTCGCCGCCGTCTGCGATCGATTGACTTTTGCTGCGCCGGTATCGCCGGTCGAATGAAAGACGATCTTGCCTTCCTGCTCGATTGCCCAAATCATGTCGCCCGGCAGGAAGTCGTTCAAGACGAGCGGGGTCGTGTTTCGCGCCGGCGGGATTTTCTCCACCTGGTTCTTATGCGCGAGATAGTAGGGCGAGGAATAGTATTTCGAACTCGCGTTATCGACTTGGAACGACTGCTCGTCAGGGCCCGGCGTCGGATCGGCATAAAGACGTCCGCTCGGGCCAACAATTCTATCTTCCATTTGCGCCTCCTCGTAAGAGTCCGAGGGCTCGCGGGCGTCCGCATGCGGCGAACCTCAAGGCGAAGGAGCGATCCGACGTTCTGATCGATCCCAGCCCGCAACAACGCGAGGAGCCGACCCGTTCTTGATATCCGCGCGTCAGCGCATCAGTTCCCCGTCCGTTCGCGACGCCGGTTTGCCGCATCATTGAGAAAAGCCTCGCGGCTGGTGTACAATAGCCGTTGTGACGCATGTGTGACCAGGGTTCCTTCGACGCCCTTCCCGCCCTCGCGTCCTTCACGATTGACGCCGCCCTGATTCCGCCGCAGGAAAGGGCGAACAGACTGGCGAAACATGGATTTAGCAGCGCAAATGACCGACGCCGGCCCCTCCCCCCGTCACGCAAGCGTGGCGGTTCGCATCGGCTCTGGCGCCGAAGCGGTCACCGTCGGCGGCGGCGCGCCGATCGTCGTCCAATCGATGACCAATACCGACACTGCCGATGTTGAATCGACAGCGCGCCAGGTCGCGGCGCTCGCCGCCGCCGGCTCGGAGCTGGTGCGCATCACCGTCGATCGCAACGAAGCCGCCGCCGCGGTGCCGCATATACGCGACCGCATCCGGCGGATGGGCGTGACGGCGCCGCTGATCGGCGATTTCCATTACATCGGCCACAAATTGCTGGCCGATCATCCGGCCTGCGCCGAAGCGCTCGACAAGTACCGGATCAATCCCGGCAATGTCGGCTTCAAGGACAAGAAGGATCGGCAGTTTTCGGCGATCGTCGAGACGGCGATCCGCCACGGCAAGAGCGTGCGCATCGGCGCGAATTGGGGCTCGCTCGATCAGGAGCTGCTCACCCATTTGATGGACGAGAATGCGCGCTCGGCCAACCCGATCGACGCCAGGGCCGTGACCCGCGAGGCGATGGCGCAATCGGCGCTGCTTTCGGCTGCTCGCGCCGAAGAGATCGGTCTTGCGCGCGATCGCATCATACTCTCGGCCAAGGTCTCGGCTGTACAGGACCTCATCGCCGTGTACCGGATGCTGGCGGCCCGGTCGGACTACGCGCTGCATCTCGGCCTGACCGAGGCCGGCATGGGCTCGAAGGGCATCGTCGCCTCTTCGGCGGCGTTAGGCGTGCTGTTGCAGGAGGGAATCGGCGATACGGTGCGGGTGTCGCTGACGCCCGAGCCCAGGGGCGACCGTACGCTCGAAGTGAAAGTCGCGCAGGAAATCCTGCAGACGATGGGCTTTCGCACATTCGTGCCGCTCGTCGCCGCCTGCCCGGGCTGCGGCCGCACGACCTCGACCGTGTTTCAGGAATTGGCCAGCGAAATCCAGACCTATATCCATGAGGAAATGCCGAACTGGCGAAAGACATATCCCGGCGTCGAGAAATTGAACGTCGCCGTGATGGGCTGCATCGTCAATGGGCCGGGCGAATCGAAACATGCCGATATCGGCATTTCGTTGCCGGGCACGGGCGAAGCGCCGGCGGCGCCGGTCTTCATCGACGGGGCGAAAGCCGTGACGCTGCGCGGCCCGACGATCGCCAAGGATTTCAAGGCGCTGGTCACCGACTATATCGAGAAGCGATTCGGCGGAAAGGGACTGGCGGCGGAGTAGGCCCCGCCACGCTTGGCCCGCAGCCGCTTTCGGAAAAGAATTCGCGCGGGGGACGCGCCGCCGGCGCGAACTGCATCAACAATGGGCAAGACCAAGAGGCCAAATCCTGCTTTGATCGGGCGTGGCGAGCGCTGGGCAGTCCGCTTTAGCGCCGGATAAGGGGGCAAGCTCATGTCGACGACCCAATCCAGCGCGACGACGATCACCGAACACGAGGCCCAGCAGGTTCAGCGGGCGAACGGGACCAATCGCCAGCCGGTCGTCTTCGTTCACGGCCTTTGGCTGCTGCCGAGCAGTTGGGACAGGTGGGCGACTGTCTTCGAACAAGCCGGCTACACCGCGCTCACCCCCGGCTGGCCGGACGACCCGGAGACGGTCGACGAAGCCAACGCCCATCCCGCGATCATGGCCCATAAGACCATCGGCCAGGTCGCCGATCATTTCGAGGCGATCGTCGGCGGCCTCAAGAACAAGCCGGCGATCATCGGCCATTCGTTCGGCGGCCTGCTGGCGCAGATTCTCGCCGGCCGCGGGGCGAGCGCAGCGACGGTGGCGATCGACCCGGCGCCCTTCCGCGGCGTGCTGCCGCTTCCTTTCTCGGCGCTGAAATCGGCATGGCCGGTGCTGGGCAATCCGGCCAATCGCAACCGCGCCGTGCCTCTGACTTTCGATCAATTCCGCTATGCCTTCGCCAATGCGGTCAGCGAACACGAAGCCAATCAGCTCTATGATCTCTACGCGGTGCCGGCCTCCGGTGCGCCGCTGTTCCAGGCCGCGGCGGCCAATCTCAACCCCTGGACCGAGGCAAAAGTCGATACCGAGAACCGCGATCGCGGGCCGCTCCTGATCCTTTCCGGCGAGAAGGACCATACCGTCCCCTGGGCGATCTCCCATGCGACCTACGAGCTGCAGGCGCGCAATGTCGGCGTTACCGAGATCCTTGAAATGCCGAACCGCGGCCACGCGTTGACCATCGACAATGGCTGGCGCGAGGTCGCCGAGACGGCTTTGGCCTTCGTCAAGCGGTTCGTTTAGCAAGAGAACTCGCGCCGTCATTGCGAGCGAAGCGAAGCCATCCATCCAAACGGCGCGACTATGGATTGTTCGTCGCCTCGCTCCTCGCGATGACGACGTGGGAGCCCTAAGCCGCGGCGGATTCGCAATTTGAATCGCAGAGGCTCTCTGGACACAACCGCCAAGGCCACGGGCCGCCATTATTTGGAACAGTGACCGGAACGCGCCGACCGAAGGGTCTGTCAAGGGCGCGCTTTGCGCGCCGCCGAAGGCGGCTAAAGCCCTTGACAGACCCTTCGGTCGGCGCA
>DASZFX010000145.1:0-1895 GCA_035939375.1 Roseiarcus sp. | reverse complement strand
CGCTTCCGTCGATGTCGTGCTCAATCTCACCGCCGGCATGGGCGGCGACCTGGTATTCGGCGACGTCGAGAAGCCCCTCCCCCTTAAAAGCAACGGCACCGATATGGCCGGCGCCACCGAGCGCGTCCGTCACGTCGCGGAGTGTCTGCCGGAGATTTGCACGCTCGACTGCGGCACGATGAATTTCTCGCTCGGCGACTATGTGATGACCAATACGCCGTCGATGCTGCGCGAAATGGCTCGCCAAATGACAGCCCTGGGCGTACGGCCTGAAATCGAAGCCTTCGACACCGGCCATCTCTGGTTCGCCAAGCAATTGACTGAAGAAGGTCTGATCGGGGATCCCGTGCTCGTTCAGCTCTGCATGGGCGTTCCCTGGGGCGCGCCGGACGACCTCAACACTTTTCTGGCCATGGTCAACGCGGTCCCGCCGAAATGGACCTTTTCGGCCTTCTCGATCGGCCGCAATGCGCTTGCCTATCCAGCGGCGGCAATCCTTGCCGGCGGCAATGTGCGCGTCGGCCTCGAAGACAATCTCTATGTCGGCAAGGGCCAACTCGCCACCAATGGCAAGCTCGTCGAAAGGGCTGTCGCAATCATCGAGGGCATGGGCGCGCGCGTCATCGGCCCGGCGGAAGTGCGCGAAAAGCTCAAACTGGCGAAGCGCTGATCGGCAAGTCGCCTCCTTTGAACAAGGACAAAAGGGCAATGACAATGATCAGCAAGGCGGCCTGTGTCGGCGGCGGCGTCATCGGCGGCGCCTGGGCCGCCCGTTTCGCGCTCTCTGGCGTCGACGTCAGCATTTTTGATCCGCACCCGGAGGCCGAACGCATCATCGGCGAAGTCATGGCGAATGCCGAACGCGCCTATGCGATGCTCCTTGCCGCGCCGCTCCCGCCGAAGGGAAAGGTCGTCTTCTGCAAGACTTTGGAGGAAGCGGTTCGGGACGCCGACTGGATTCAGGAAAGCGTGCCCGAACGTCTGGAGATGAAGCGCGACGTCATCGCCAAGATCGACGCCGCCGCTCGAGCCGACGCGCTGATCGGCTCCTCGACATCGGGCCTGCTGCCGACCGATCTTCAGGCCGGGATGAAAAACCCCGAACGCCTGTTCGTCGCCCATCCTTACAATCCCGTGTACCTCCTGCCGCTCGTCGAACTGGTGGCGGGCAAGAAGACCACGCCGGAAACCATCGAGCGCGCTCGCCAAGGCGTCGCGCAAATCGGCATGAAGGGCGTCGTGATCGCCAAAGAGATTGAAGCGTTCGTCGGCGATCGCCTGCTCGAAGCGCTGTGGCGCGAGGCGCTATGGCTGATCAAGGACGATATCTGCGATACGGAGACGCTCGATGATGTGATCCGCTATTCCTTCGGGATGCGCTGGGCGCAAATGGGTCTCTTCGAAACCTACCGTATCGCCGGCGGCGAAGCGGGCATGCGCCACTTCCTCGCGCAGTTCGGCCCTTGTCTCAAATGGCCCTGGACCAAGCTTACCGATGTCGTCGATCTCGACGACGCCCTCGTGGAAAAAATCGGCGCCCAATCGGACGCCCAGGCGAAAGGCCGCTCCATCCGCGAGCTCGAGCGCATCCGCGACGAGAATCTGGTCGGCGTCATGCAGGCCTTGAAGGCCGGCAATGGCGGCGAGGGATGGGGAGCAGGAAAGTTGCTCGCGGACTTCGAAAAGCGCCTTTGGGCCGCCGCCGGCGGTCAAGCCCGCGAATATGACTTTTCAGCGCCGCTGCATTTGCTCGATGCGAAGGTCAACGCCGCCTGGGTGGATTACAACGGCCACATGACCGAGCATCGCTATCTCCAGGTCTTCGGCGACACGTCCGATGCGTTGCTGCGGCTGATCGGCGTCGACTTGAACTACGTCGAAAAGGGCAACAGCTA
>DASZFX010000144.1:0-4363 GCA_035939375.1 Roseiarcus sp. | reverse complement strand
AGGGGCTTGGCCCAGCAACCGGCCAACCCGCCAAGCGCCAGGCCGGCGCCCTAGCCTAGGGCATCGGACCCCCAAATGAACTCACCTGGCGGGCGGCGGGAGGCGCAAGCCGCCAATTTGGAACAGGGGCTCCTGTGCGCCGACCGAAACGTCTGTCAAGGGCTTTAGCCGCCTTCGGCGGCGCGCAAAGCGCGCCCTTGACAGACCTTTCGGCCGGCGCGTTCCGGTCACTGTTCCAAATAATGGCGGCCCGTGGCGTTGGCGTTTGTTTCCAGAGAGCCTCTGCGATTCAAATTGCGAATCCGATGCTCTAGGGCGCCGGCCTGGCGCTTGGCGGGTTGGCCGGTTGCTGGGCCAAGCCCCTGGCGAGCGCGGTCGTGCCCGCCATGCCGCCAAGCTGCATCGTCTCAAGCGCCGAACTCGGCACCAGGACGATCGTCGCGTTCTGCTTCAGGCCCTCGTAGAGCATGTTCATCGCCCGCAGGTGCAGGGCGACGGGATTGTCCTGGTAGGTCTTGGCCGCCTCGCCGAATTTTTCCGCCACCTGCCGCTCGGAATCGCCGAGGATCACGCGGGCTTGACGCTCTCGCTCGGCTTGCGCCTGCATCGACATCGCATCTTGCAGCGCGCCGGGAATGAGCACGTCCTTGACCTCGACGGAGATCACATTGACGCCCCAGGGCTCCGTGCGCTGATCGATGATCTTCTGCAACTCCTCGCTGATCTTTTCCCGGCCCTCCAGCATGTCGGCCAGGATGGTCTTGCCGATGACGTCGCGCAAGGCCGTCTGCGCGGCCCAATTGATTGCGCCGCTATAATCGGCGACTTCGAGCGCCGCCTTCTTGGGGTCGACGACCTTCCAGAAGAGGACGGCGTCGACATCCACCGGCACGGTGTCCCTGGTCAGGGTCTTCTCGGCCCTGAAGGAGCTGGCGATCACGCGCGTATCGATCCAGTAAGGGACTGTTTCGATGATCGGGATGATGAAGAACAGGCCCGGTCCTTCGAGCGAACGAAAGCGGCCGAGCCGCAGCACGACGACCCTCTCCCACTGGTCGGCGATCTTGACCGCATAGGAAACGACCAGGGCGACGACGAGCGCGCCGATCGCGATGACGATGCTCGCCGCGCGAGCCTCGGCGGCGTATTCGCCATAGGCGATGGCGAGGCCGATGAGGAGAATAACGGCGAAGATCAGACTCGACAGAGGGTTGGACTTGCTCATTTCAAGGCGCCTCCGAAGCTTGCGCCGCCATTCAAGAAATCGTGGAGCGCCCCCAGCGATGCTTTTGATGTAGCTTTTCAGCGCATAACATCACGCAAAGGACGCAAAAGTGAGGCGCCGACCAGCGCGAGTCATTGCGCGCGGCTCGGCGGAAGGAAAGAAGCGGTCGGACATGCGCCGATCGCGGCGAAGATACGAGCGGCGACCGGCAGAGCTTGATGGCAGACGGCTCGATTGCGGGAACGAATTGCGGATCATCGATTTGGTCGACGCTTGGCGTCCGTCCCTCTCACGAAAGCGTGGGCTCAGAATAATGGGATTGAGTAATGTGTCGTCGCAATTCATCGCAAAACGATACGAGCCCCTCACAATCCAATCGTTTCAACGAACCGGACAGAATATCGGCTCCGAGTCTTCCCGAACGAATTGCTTCAAAGAATATGCGCATTGACCACCCTGTCTGGCGGCAAGGCCGAAGCGACGGCGTACGCCGCTTTCGATAGGCGCGCGCCGCCGTTTCCTTCGTCCATCGCCCGAGCCCGCATTTAAGGCGTCAGCACGGCGCGGCCGATGAAGCGCCCCGCGCGAAGATCGCTCAGCGTCTTGCCGGCGTCATGCAACGCGCAACAGGTCACCGGAAGCGGCTTCGCCTTGCCAGCGCGCACAAGCGCGACCAACTCCTTGAGTTCGGCGAGATTGCCGACGTAGCTGCCGAGGATCGAGGCCGCTTTTATCGGGATCAGGGGCAGCGACCAGTCGGCGGCGCCACCGAAGAGGCCGACGATCACCAATTTGCCGCCCCGGCCGAGCGCGTTGAAGGCAAGAGCGGTTGTTTCGCTCGAGCCGACGAAATCAATCGCCGCCATGACCGGCCCGTTATTCGCCCTGAGCAATTGCTTGAGGGCGTCCGGCGCGCGCGCATCGATGACGGCGAGCGCGCCATTCTTCTTCGCCGCTTCGCGCTTGACGGGATCGATATCGACGACGATCGCGCCCTTGCCGTCCATGGCTTTGAGGATCTCGATGCAAATCAGCCCGAGCCCGCCGGCGCCGATGATGACGAGCGGCGCGTCCTTCAAGGTGGCGGCGACCTTCTTCAGCGCGCTGAAGGCGGTGAGACCTGAGCAGGCGAACGGCGCCATCGCCATCGGATCGAGCCCGGTAAGATCGACGAGGTACTTCGAATGCGGAGCGATAATATGATCGGCGTAGCCGCCATTGCGATGGACGCCGAGGCAATTGGGAGAAGCGCAAAGGTTTTCATCGCCGCGCCGGCAGACCGCGCATTCGCCGCAGCCGATCCAAGGATAGACGAGATAGGTCTTGCCGACCGCAACGCCTTCCGCATCCGGCCCCACCGCGACGACGCGGCCCGCCGTCTCATGACCCATGGTCAGCGGCAGATTGACGCCGCGATCCTTCAGCGACAGCCTCTTGCCGTGACCGAGGTCGTAGCCGCCTTCCCAAATGTGCAGATCGCTGTGGCAGACGCCTGCGGCGACCACTTCCAGAAGGACTTCGCCGCCCTTGGGCGTCGGCGTCGGCGCTTCGGTTTCAGCGAGCGGCGCCCCGAAGGCGGCGACTTGGTAGCTCTTCATGGCGCTCCCCTCCGCCGCGCAGCTCCAGGGCGAAGCAATCCTCAGATGACGCGCTTCGCGCCGTCATTGCGAGCGAAGCGAAGCACATCCAAGAAACCCGGCGCCTGATGGAAGGCTTCGTCCCCTCGCTGCGCGCAAGGTCCTTGCAATGATGCAGGAGGGCTCCGTCAGGTCGCTTGCTCCTCTTCCGGCGGGACTTCGGGCGCATCATCCTGCGGCGGGCGCGCTTTGCGCGAGCGGGCGTTGCGTACTTCCGGCTCTTCGGCGACGCGTTTGCGGCCAGCGACCAGGATGTCGCGCTCGAGCCGCGGTTGCGCCGGTCCTTCCGGATAGACGAAGCTGAGTTTCTTTGCGCCCTTGTCGTCGACCGTGACAACGACCCGCACGACGCCGCCGTTCTTCAAGCGGCCGAACAGAACTTCGTCGGCGAGCGGCGTCTTGATCTCGCTCTGAATGACCCGCGCCATCGGCCGCGCGCCCATGGTCTCGTCGTAGCCGTTTTTGACGAGCCAGGAGCGCGCTTCGTCGGTGAGTTCGATCGTGACGTTGCGGTCGGCGAGTTGAGCCTCGAGCTGGAGGATGAATTTGTCGACGACCTGGGCGATCACCTCCGTCGGCAGCCGGCCGAAGGGGACGATGGCGTCGAGCCGATTGCGGAATTCAGGAGCGAACAAGCGATCGATCGCCTCCTTGTCGTCTCCTTCGCGCTTCGAGCGATGGAAGCCGAAGGCGGCCTTGGCGAGGTCCTGCGCGCCGGCATTGGTCGTCATGATCAAGATCACATTGCGGAAATCGATCTGCTTGCCGGAGTGATCGGTCAGCTTGCCGTGGTCCATGATCTGCAACAGGATGTTGAAGAGATCGGGATGGGCCTTTTCGATTTCATCGAGCAGCAGCACGCAATGGGGATGCTGGTCGATGGCGTCGGTGAGCAAGCCGCCCTGATCGAAGCCGACATAGCCGGGCGGCGCGCCGATCAGCCGCGAAACCGAGTGGCGCTCCATATATTCCGACATGTCGAAGCGGGTGAGTTCGACGCCAAGGCTCACGGCGAGTTGGCGGGCGACCTCGGTCTTGCCGACGCCGGTCGGGCCGGAGAAAAGATAGCAGCCGATCGGCTTCTCGGCGTCGCGCAAGCCGGCGCGCGCGAGCTTGATCGCGGAAGCCAGCGCCGCGATCGCCGCGTCCTGGCCATAGACGACGCGCTTCAACCCTTCCGCGAGATGCTGAAGCACCTCGGCGTCGTCCTTCGAGACCGCCTTCGGCGGGATGCGCGCCATTGTGGCGATCGTCGTCTCGATTTCCTTGACGCCGATCGTCTTCTTGCGCTTGGCCTCGGGCTGCAGCATCTGCGACGCGCCGGTCTCATCGATGACGTCGATCGCCTTGTCGGGCAGCTTGCGGTCGTGAATGAAACGGGCCGACAGTTCGACCGCGGCTTTGACCGCTTCGCCGGTGTAACGGATCTTGTGAAACTCCTCGAAATAGGGCTTGAGGCCCTTGAGGATCTCGATCGCGTCGGCGACGCTCGGCTCCTTGA
>DASZFX010000143.1:0-18080 GCA_035939375.1 Roseiarcus sp. | reverse complement strand
GCCTGCGCGCTGGGCTCATCGACAACACTTGGCCGCTGATGGAGGGCCGGCTGATCCCCGGCGACCTCTGGCCTGAGACGCCATGGTGGCGCAATCTCTTCGAAGTGGCGACGACGGCGCAGTTCCAGCACCGTTTGCTGGCCTATGCGATCGTCGTTTTCGCTCTATGCCACGCCGCCGCTGCGGCGCGCCGGGCGCCGGGAAGCAAAATTGCGCAGCGCGCCCTCGCGGTAGCGGCGCTGACCCTCGCGCAGGCCGCGATCGGGATCGTGACGCTTCTCCTCGTCGTGCCGATCGGGGCGGGGCTGCTGCACCAGGCTTTCGCGATGCTGCTTTTCGCCATGGCGGTCGTCCATTGGCGGGCGACGGCTTTGGGGTGAGAGCCGATCACTTTTATCGGATCCCTTTGGAAAAGCCCGCGCCTGCCTCCTCGGTACGAGCTGGAGCTCGCGCGCCGTCTAGGACCGCCGTCGCTCGCGCCAGGGCTTGATTCTTTTTAAGGTCTGTGACGAACTTTCAGCGTCGGCCTGCTGATAGAGGGACTGCGCGCATGACCCTGCGGATCGGCTTGATCGGCTGCGGCGTGATGGGCGCCGATCATGCTCGCATTCTCTTGAGCGACGTCGCCGGGGCCGAACTCGTTGCGGTCTATGATGCGGACGCTTCTCGCGCAGAGGCGATCGCCGCCGGCGCGAAAGGGGTTCGAACCCTCAGGTCGGCGCGCGAATTGATCGCCGATCGCGAGGTTCAAGCAGTGATTATCGCTTCGCCCGATGCGACCCATGCCGAGGCGGCGATCGCTTCGATCGAAGCCGGCAAACCGGCGCTTTGCGAAAAGCCGCTCGCCGCGACGCCCGAAGAATGCCGGGCGGTGATCGCAGCGGAGATCAAGGGCGGTCGGCGCCTCGTTCAGGTCGGATTCATGCGCCGCTTCGATCCGGGCTACCGAGCGATGAAAGAGAAAATCGGCGATCACGAGCTCGGCCGCGCGCTGTTTCTCCATTGCGTGCATCGCAACGCCATTGCGCCGAGCTACATCACCTCCGATCTCGTCCTCGCCAATTCCGCGGTCCACGAATTCGACATCGCGCGCTTCCTTCTCGGTGAGGAATTTGTCGCTGTGACGGTTTTCAGCGCCCGGGCGACGCGGAATGCCGCGCTGCGGCGACCCCAATTCGTCGTGTTGGAATCGACGAGCGGCGTCGTCGTGACGATCGAAGCCTTTGTCGACGCGCAATATGGTTATGACGTAAGGGCCGAATTGGTCTGCGAGAACGGCGTCGTCTCGCTCTCGCCAAATCGCCCGCTGTCGCAGCGCCGCGACGGCCACGACGGCTTCGATGTCGAGAGCGATTGGCGCGGACGGTTCGCTGACGCCTATCGCATTCAGCTCAAAGAATGGGTCGCGGCGATCGCGGCCGGGCGCAGCGTCGGCTCGAGCGCATGGGACGGCTACGCCGCCTCGATCACCGCCGCCGCTGCGCTCGCGGCTTTGGGAGGCGGCCTCAAGACCCGGGTCGCCATCGACAAACGGCCTGCGTTCTACGATTTGGGACGCTAGGCCGGATTAATTGCCGGCGCTCGCCTTGGCTGTTCGCTGCGCTCGACGTCCGAGTCGCACGGCAAGAGGGCGCGTCCTCCCCCTTCGTTCGTACCACATCGTACCACGTCGACCGCACGCGGGGTCCGAAGACGCCGCGCCATGCGCCGTCTTTGTCGGTTCCTGTTGATAGATGGCGACATCGGACGATTCAACTTGTGCGCGAGCCGACGCCATTTCAACCTGCATGTTCTGGAGCGGCTATCGGGAGCGTTATCTTTCGTCGGGACGGCGTGAACGAAAAAGGGGGCGCTACCGTGGTTCATGTTTGGGGGCACGTTCGTTGCACGAGCATTGTCATTGCCTGTTTGCTTCTTTCCGGATGCGGATTTCTACCGGGGTTTGGCGAATTTGAAGAGCCATTGTTGTATCGTCTCGACGCCAAGAAAGTGGCAAACCAGGTCTCGTGCGAGCTTCAGAAATTTGTTCAAGATCAGCAGACGTTCGACAAAAAAGCTCCTCCCAGATGGGTGCTGGCCAATGAAAGCGTGAAGGTCGTATTGACCCTTCAAACGGACAATTCGGGAGCCTTCAATTTCACGGGCGTCAATGTCGCGAAGGTCGGATTGAGCGCCTTGCAAAAATTTATCCTGGATACGACCTCTGGCAAGGTTTCAGTACCGTCGTTAGGTACGAAATTTACCGCCAAGAGAACCAAAGCCGTTGCAATGACTTTCACCGTCTCTCCGAAACCAACTGAAAGAAACAGCAAGGGCAAAGCGGCGAATTGCTTCGATGCGGCGCTGGACGACACCTTCCTGCAGAAGCTTTATCTCGAGGAGTGGTTGACCAATTATTTCGATACGATCAACGCCAATTTGGACGACCGATCTGCGGCGCCTGGCGAGCAAAAACCTCAAGTTGCCGCTCCGGGTCAGCCTAAAACCATTCCGGATCAATTCAACATTCAATCCGTGGCTCTCTCGACGTCCATCGTCCTGGCGGTGGATATAAGCGGCGGGGCGGCTCCAAGCGCTTTAGGAAATGGTTCGGTCTTTGTCTTGCCGATCAATGGGCTAAGTCTCGACTACAACCCGGATTTCTCTCATAGGATAGATATAACGCTCAACATATGCGACACGAGGTTGGCGTCATCGGCGTGCAACCCAGATGTGACGGGAACGCCTCCTAGCCCGCTCCTTTGGGAGCAATGCGCTCTTTACGCACGACTTAGTCCTCTGCTGAGCGGCGTAACTTCGCCAAAGGACATCGAGGATCAAGGCGTTTTATACATCTGCAACAAGGATGGTAAATACGTCAGCAAAGACAACCAGAAATGCGAGAGACCTTCGGGGAAGAACGCGGATGGGGGCTGGAGTTGCGCCAAGTGGAAGCGACAGGGCGCGGGGTCCGAAGGGTAGTACAAGGTCTCCATTCAAGGTACGGCATCGTTCGGCGGGCGCGTCAGCGCGACGGCGGCTTCGGCCCGAGCCGTTTGTAAAACATCGTCGTCTCGGCGAGGCGTCCGTCCGGCTTGAAGGCGTGGCCGGGAACCCGGCCGATTTCGCGCCAGCCGCAGCTTCGATAGAGCTTGACTCCCGCGCTGCCGCTTTCGGTCTCGAGCATCAGCAACATACGGCCGGCGCGCCGCGCCGCCTCTTCCGCTGTCGCCAGCAGGCGGCGGCCGAGGCCTTGACGGCGCGCCGAGGAGAGCACCAGCATCTTGCCGATCTCGGCGCGATGGGGCGCATTGGGCTGCGGCGCGTGGATGAGCATGACCGTCGCGATCAGCCGCCCGCAATCGTCGCCGACGAACAGACTCTTGTCGCCGGCGGCGATCCCGTGAAGTTGACTGCGCCAGAAGGCGCGTGCGTCCTCGCGCGCGAACCCCGCCATGAAATTGACCGAGGCGCCATGGGCGACGGCGTCGACCAGAATGTCGGCGAGTTCGTCGAGACGCGCTTCGGCCTCGGCCGCGTCGAGCGGGCGGATCACGATCTGATCGAGGATTGCGCTATCCGACGTCATGATCCTATCCGCGGCTGACGATGACGAGGTAGCGGATCGGTCGCGTCAGCCGATTGCGAAACCGGATCGGCAGGCCGAAGTGCATGAAGAAGCAATCGCCCTTATCGAGCCGGAACGTCTCTTCGCCGAGGTCCAACTCCAAGGCGCCCTCGAGCACCCAGATATGCTGGTCGCGGCCTGCGACGCGCTGATTGTCGAAGGCGACGCTTTCGCCCGGCGGGAATTCGATCTCGACGATGTCGACCGGCGAGCCGGTTCCGCCGGGCGAGACATTGCGGCGCAGGTAATGGCTCGCCGGATCGCGCCAAGTCGGCTGGTCGGCGCGGCGCGCAAGCGGATTTGCCGGCCTCTCGGTCTCGGCGAAGAGGGCCGAAAGCGTGACCCCGAGCCCGCTGCATACTTTGTTCAAGAGCTGCGCGGTCGGGCTCGATTCGCCGCGCTCGATCCGCGACAGCATGGCGCGGCTGACGTCGGCGAGATGGGCCAGACCGTCGAGCGTCAGGCTCCGCTCCGCGCGAAGAGCGCGGATGCGCGCGCCGATGCGCCCGTCGATATCGGCTTCAACAAGGCTCATATAGGCATCATATATTCTACTATAGTGGAATCAAGCCTTGCGGCGAGCTCCTTGGGACAGGCCGGGGCGGAGGGGAAGCGCGGCAAAGCTCGCGAGGAATTGGGAATGCGGGGTCTCGCCTCACGAGCCGGGCCCACAGTTCCATTCAGACCAGCCGGCGCGTGGCGAGATCGACGAAACGCGCCGCAATTTCAAGATTTCAAGGCGGCAGGCCGGCCTTCTGCAAGGCTGCGCGATAATGCTCACGATCTTCCGCGTGCTTGTAGTGCTGGGTCGCCAGGTGGCCGGAAATTGTGAAGTCCGGCGAGAGGCGCAGCACGTCCTGGGCTGAGGCCTTGGCGGCGTTCTCGTCGCCCTGCGCCGCATGACAAGCGGCGAGCGTGGCGCGAACGGCGTGATCGGGCTGGCTGACCCGTTGGAACGCCTTGATTGCATCGTCGTAGCGCCGCGCCGCGAAATAGGCGCGCCCGAGATGGCTCCAGAAGCGCTCCGGATGATAGGGATTGAGGCGCATCGCTTTGCGGATCCACTCAATTCCCTCCTCCGGGCGGCCCAGCCAGGTCAGAATTTCGCCTTGCTGAACGACGATGAGGTCGTCATTGGGATTGAGGCCGAGCGCCCGCTCCTGATGGTAAAACGCCCTGTCGTGATCGTGATGCGCCGCAAGCGAAACCGCCGCGAGAATCCGGTGGACGTCGCTATCGTTATCATCCAGGGCAAGCGCGGTGCGCAGCTCATCGACCACCTTGTTCACCGTCGCGTCCGCGTCGGCGCACCAGCTATAGACGAAGGACTGGCCCAATACGCACGCCTTCCAGGCGTGCGCATGCGCATAGTCGGGGTCGAGTTCGATCGCCCGATCGAGGAGGCTCAGCGCTTCGGCATTGTCGGATCTGGTCGAGCGGTGGTGGAGCAGTTTGCCGGCGAGCACACATTCATAGGCCGCGAGATTGCCCGGCGCCGTTCGCTTGGCGCGATCGCGCGCCGCGGCCTCGACGCGTCCCGGCAAAGTGGCGACGATTGAGGTCGTCACCTCGTCCTGGATCGTGAAAATATCCTCGAATCGTCGATCATAGCGCTCGGCCCAGACATGCCGGTCGGTGTCGGCGTCGATAAGCTGCACGGATACCCTGACATTATCGCCAGCGCGCCGAACGCTTCCTTCGAGAACGAATTGTACGCCGAGCTCGCGGGCGACCGCGCGGATATCGACGGACTTCCCCTTGAAACGGAAGGTCGAGTTTCGCGAAATGACGAAGAGTTCGCGAAAGCGCGACAGTCCGGTCAATATGTCCTCCGCCAGGCCGTCGGCAAAGAATTCCTGGCCTGGATCCGCGCTCAAATTGACGAAGGGAAGGACCGCGATCGACGGTTTCGTCGGGCGCGGCGTCGGTTCGGTTTCGCCACGCGAGACAGGATGAAGTTCGGGCGCCGAACCCGGCGCTCCGCTCCCTCTGGCGCCATTCGGACTGCCCGCTCGCGCCTGCGGCAGGGCTTCCTCGGGCAGCGCCGCAATGTCGTTCGCCGCGAGCCCGAAGACGCCGACGGCCCGGGCGATGTTTTTCATCGTCTGCTCGCCAAGATCGGAGAAGGCGAGCGAAAGCTTGTCCCGGATTTGGTCGTTGGCGGCGCGGGAAATGCAAAGGCCGCCGGGCTCGCAAAGCATCTCGAGCCGCGCCGCGACATTGACGCCGTCGCCGAAAATGTCGCCGCCGTCGATGATGATGTCGCCGATATTGATGCCGATGCGGAAGACAATGCGCTTATCCTCCGCCACATCCTTGTTGCGAGAGAGCATGGCGCGTTGAACGGCGACGGCGCAGCCGACCGCGTCGATGATGCTTGCGAATTCGACAAGCATGCCATCGCCGGTCGTCTTGACGATGCGGCCGCGATGGGCGGCGATCGCCGGATCGACGAGCTCGCGGCGATGCGTCTTCAGAGCCTGGAGCGTCCCGACCTCATCGGCGCCCATCAGCCGGCTATAGCCGGCGATATCGGCGGCAAGTATTGCGGCCAGCCGCCGTTCGACCTGTTCTCTTGCTTCCGTCACAATAAAACACCATCCAGTCCAAGGCGCGGCCTCAGCACAGAGCAATCACTCGCCGGTCTGATGATAACTTGCAAATATGGTCTTAAATTTGAGAATTTACAATTGCGGGAAGGCGCCGCCTGCGGCGTCTGCAAGCGGCCTTACACCGGGGCTTTTACGGGCCGCGCGACCGGGGCGCTGCGGCCGGAGCCGTGCGTTTCGGCCGCCCTTCGGCTTCGAGAAACGGGCCGTCCTGTCGCTTCGTCTAGTTCGCCAGCGCTTCGTCCAAATCCGCGATGAGGTCGCCGGCGTCCTCCAGCCCGATCGACAGGCGCACCACTTCCGGCCCGGCCCCGGCCGCGGTCTTTTGCGCGTCAGTGAGCTGGCGATGCGTCGTCGAAGCCGGATGGATCACTAACGAGCGGGTGTCGCCGATATTGGCCAGATGCGAGAACAGCTTCAACTTGCTCACCAGCGACACGCCTGCGTCGTAGCCGCCTTTGACGCCGAAGGTCAGCACGCCGCCGGCGCCTTTCGGGCAGTATTTTCGCGCCAGTTCGTGATAGCGATCGCCCGGCGCGCCCGCATAGCTGACCCATGAGACCGCGTCGTGCTCCTTCAGATGCTGCGCGACGCGAAGCGCATTGTCGCTGTGACGTTGCATGCGCAAGGCCAATGTCTCGATGCCGGTCAGGATGAGGAACGAATTGAAGGGCGAGATCGCCGGGCCGATATCGCGCAGGCCCAGCACGCGGCAGGCTATGGCGAAGGCGAAATTGCCGAATGTCTCGGAAAGGATCATCCCGCCATATTCGGGCCTTGGCGCTGAAAGCATGGGATAGCGCTGGTCGCCGGCCCAGTTGAACGAGCCGCCGTCGACGATCACGCCGGCGATCGAATTGCCATGCCCGCCCAGGAACTTCGTCGCCGAATGGACGATGATGTCCGCGCCGTGGGCGAAGGGGCGGATGAGGTAGGGCGTCGCCAAAGTGTTGTCGACGATCAGCGGCACGCGCGCGCCTTTGGCGACCGCCGCGACCGCCTCGATATCGGTGATGACGCCGCCGGGATTGGCGATCGACTCGATGAAGATCGCCTTGGTCTTGTCGCTGAGCGCCCGCTTGAAAGATTGCGGATCATCAGGATCGGCCCATTTGACGCGCCAGTCGAAATTCTTGAAAGCATGGGTGAATTGGTTGATGGAGCCGCCGTAGAGCTTGGTCGAGGCGATGAACTCATCGCCCGGCTGCATCAGAGAATGGAAGACGAGAACCTGGGCCGCGTGGCCTGAAGCGACGGCGAGAGCGGCCGGGCCGCCCTCAAGCGCCGCGACCCGCTCCTCCAGCACCGCGCTCGTCGGATTGGTGATGCGGGTGTAGATATTGCCGAAAGTTTGCAGCCCGAACAGCGAAGCCGCGTGGTCGACGTCGTCGAAGACGAAAGACGTCGTCTGGTAGATCGGCGTCGCCCTGGCGCCCGTGGTCGGGTCGGGCCGCGCGCCGGCATGGATCGCCAGGGTCGAAAATCCAGGTTCTTGCTGATTGCTCATCCTTCGTCACTCCCCGCGGGCGCTGGCGATCGGCGGCCGGCCTTTCGGGCGCCCATCTTGGTCAGGACGGGCCGAAAGGCAATCGGGCAGAGGCGCGGGGCTATTTCGAGAGGAAATCGACGATCATTTTCGTCGTGGCCGTCGGGTTCTCCTCCATGACCCAATGACCGGAATTCGGCACGACCCCGCCTTTGACGTCGTCGGCGACAAATGCGAGCTCCGTCGCCATGTCGGCCCCGTAGGATTTCTCGCCTCCCAGCGCCAGGGCCGGCGTCGTCAGCTTGCCTTTCGAAAGAAGCGCCTGATTGTCGAGGCCGTCCTGAGCAAAGGCGGCGAATTGCTCGAGAGCGTCGTGCATCGCATGAGGCCGGGCGTAAAGCGCTGCGTAGTGGCGGCGGGTCGCCTCGTCGATCATCCTCGGATTGGCCGACAATTCATTCCAGAAACGATCGAGAAAGATGCGCTCGCGACCGGCGACGAGGCGCTCCTCGTCCGGGCCGTGGAAGTTGAAGTGCCAGGTCTTCGGATTGCTGAGTTGCGCCGCCCAATTCCCGAGACCGGGCAGCGGCGCGTCGATGACGACCCATTTCGTGATCCGCGCCGGATATTGGGCGGCCAGCGCATAGCCGACCATGTTGCCGATGTCATGGGTGACGAGATCGGCCTTCTCGATTTTCAGAGCGTCCATCACGCCGGCGATGTCGAGCGCCTCGTTCTTTTTTGTATAGCCCGTGTCGGGATGCGCCGAGAGGCCCATGCCGCGCAAATCGGGAACGACGACGGTATGGTCTTTGACCAAGACAGCCGCGACCGGCGCCCACATGTCGCCGCTGTCGCCGAAACCATGCAGCATCACCACCGCCGGGCCGCTCCCGCCGACGCGCACATGCAAGCTCGTCCCATTGGTCTGGATCTCCTGGCTGCGGAAATTGACCGGAAACGGCGCGACAGCTTGGGCTGGCGCCGCGATCAGAGCGACGCAGAGCACGCCCGCGAAAAGTCGAACCATGACATTCTCCTCGACCTGTTTGGGCAAGGGTCGCAACTTGTCGTCGTCAGGTAAAGACGTCCAACGCCGGCAAGGGCTTTCGCGAGCGCCGGCAATGGCGCGCTTCTTCAAGTCGCCGCGCTTGTTCGCTTGACGCGCCGTCTTCACGGCATCACCATTCAACCATGGCGCGTCCGAGTGAGCCTTTTGAAATCACGCCCGATATCCTGATCCGGGCCTATTCGATCGGCCTCTTTCCGATGGCCGAGAGCGCTGGCTCCGCGCCGCTGTTTTGGGTCGATCCCAAGGAGCGAGGCATTTTTCCGCTGGACGGGTTCAAGATTTCAAAGAGCCTCGCCAAGACCGTTCGCGCCGATCGCTTCGAGATCCGCGCCGACGGCGATTTCGACGCCGTCATCGCCGGCTGCGCCGAGCGCGACAAGACCTGGATCAATGCGGACATACGCCGCCTCTACGGCGCGCTTTTCAAAGAGGGGCGCGCCCATTCCATCGAGGTTCTCGAAGCGGGCGCGCTGGTCGGCGGGCTCTACGGCGTCTCGCTCGGCGCGGCCTTTTTCGGCGAAAGCATGTTCCATGTCGCGCGCGACGCCTCGAAAGTCGCGCTGGTGCATTTGGCGGCGCGATTGCGCTTTGGCGGATACCGCCTTCTCGATACGCAATTCCTGACGCCCCATCTTGCCAGCCTCGGCGCCATCGAGATTTCGCGCGACGCCTATCTCAGGCTGCTCGATGAGGCGCTCGATGCGTGCGGCGATTTTGCCGCGTGGGCGCGGACGCGCCCGATGAGCGGGCGCGAAGCGCTGGAGTTGGTTCGCGCATGAGGCGGCGCTCTTACGATGGGCGGCATGGTCTGCGCGGCGCGAAGACCTCTTTCGCCGCCGGCATGGCCTTTGCAAGCCCGCCAAGGGCAGGTCGGCCCGGGGGTTGAACGATGACCGCGCCTCGCTTTTTCAACGAGATGGGTCCTGCGAGGGGAGAGGCGAGGGCCCTTTACCGACATATCGAGCGATGGCTCGAAGAGACGCCAGCCGACGTGCTCGCCTCGCGCCGCGCCCAGGCCGAATATATGTTCCGTCGCATCGGCATTACTTTCGGCGTCTATGGCGACAAGGACGCCGCCGAACGCCTGATCCCCTTCGACATCATTCCGCGCCTCATCAGCCGCGCCGAATGGGAGCGGCTGGAGGCCGGGATCACTCAGCGCGTCACCGCGCTCAACATGTTCCTGACCGACGTCTATGGGAAAGGCGCGATCCTCAAGGAGAACCTGATCCCCTCCGAGCTGATCCTGCGCAATCAGTTCTACCGGCCGGAGATGATCGGCCGGCGCGTCCCGCACAATATCTGGATTCACATCAACGGCACCGATCTCGTTCGCATCGACGGCGACCAGTTCTATGTTCTCGAAGATAACGCCCGCACTCCGTCCGGCGTCTCCTATATGATGGAGAACCGCGAGGTGACGATGCGCCTCATGCCGGACCTTTTCGCCCAGCATCGGGTCGCGCCGGTCGAGGACTATCCCGACGTCTTGTTGTCCTGCCTGCGTTCGGTCGCGCCGCGCGCCGGCAATGGCGATGCGGCGATCGTGATTCTAACGCCCGGTCCCTTCAATTCGGCCTATTACGAACATTCCTTCCTGGCCGACAAGCTCGGCGTCGAACTCGTCGAGGGCCGCGACCTCATCGTCTTGGACGACATCGTCTACATGCGCACGACGCGCGGGCCGCAGCGGGTCGACGTCATCTATCGGCGCGTCGATGACGATTTCATCGATCCGCTCGTCTTCCATCCGGATTCGATGCTCGGCGTCGCCGGCTTGATGGGCGCCTATTTGGCGGGCAATGTGACCATAGCCAATGCAGTGGGCACCGGCATCGCCGACGATAAGGCGCTTTATTCCTACGTCCCGGAGATCATCCGCTTCTATCTCTCCGAGGAGCCGCTGCTCGCCAATGTGCCGACCTTCCGCTGCCGCGAGCCGAGTTCCCTTTCGCATGTGCTCGCCAATCTGAACACTCTCGTCGTCAAGGAGGTCAACGGCTCGGGCGGCTACGGAATGCTGGTCGGGCCGCATGCGAGCGCGGCGCAGCGCGAAATCTTCGCCGCCAAGCTCAAGGCCAATCCGGCCAATTTCATCGCCCAGCCGACATTGCCGCTGTCGACCTGCCCGGCCTCTTTCGAGGGCGGCGTTTCGCCGCGCCATGTCGATCTTCGCCCCTTTGCGCTGACTGGCGCCGGCGGCGTCAAGATCGTCCCGGGCGGGCTGACCCGCGTCGCATTGATCGAGGGCTCGCTGGTGGTCAATTCGAGCCAGGGCGGCGGCACCAAGGACACGTGGGTCGTCGACGACGAGCCTTCGATTGGCGTTAACTGACAATGCTGGCGCGAACCGCCGACAATCTCTTCTGGCTGGCCCGCTCGATGGAGCGCGCCGATTTTACCGCGCGCACGATCGAGGCGACTTTGCGCCTCGAAGTCCTGCCCAAATCGGGCGCGCAGGATATGGTCGAATGGGAGAGCGCGCTGTCCTCGGTCGGCGCGCTCGATTCTTTTCATCAGGCGCATGACGCGCTCGACGAGCCGAACGCGGTCGAGTACCTGACCTTCGATCGCGCCAACCCGTCCTCGATTTGCAATTGCCTGGAGAATGCGCGGGCCAATGGCCGCGCCGTGCGCACGGCGCTGACGACCGAGACCTGGACGGCGATCAACGAAGCGTGGCTGGAGCTGAAGCGTTTCGAAACCCGCCGGCGCGGCGCCAAGGAGTTCGATCGCGAGGCGCTGGCGCGGTTCCTCGATTACGTGAAGAAGGCCTCGCTCGATTTCGACGGCTCCTGCTACCGCACGATGCTGCGCAACGACGCCTATTGGTTCAACCGGCTCGGCCTTTTCGTTGAACGCGCCGACAATACGGCGCGCCTGCTCGACGTCAAATATCATCTGCTGTTGCCCTCGAACGAGGAAGTCGGCGGCTCGCTCGATTACTTCCAGTGGGTGGCGATCTTGCGCTCCGTCTCGGCGGCGACGGCCTATCATTGGGTCTATCGCGACCGGGTGAAGCCCTGGCTCATCGCCGATCTCCTGATTCTGAAGCCGGCCATGCCGCGCTCGCTCATCGCCTGTTACGAAAGCATCAACGGCGTGCTCGATTCG
Source organism: Roseiarcus sp. (assembly GCA_035939375.1). Lineage (GTDB taxonomy): Bacteria > Pseudomonadota > Alphaproteobacteria > Rhizobiales > Beijerinckiaceae > Roseiarcus. The sequence continues at coordinate 6,192 of DASZFX010000143.1, read as the reverse complement.
ATTGCGCGCGATGACGGGCGCACCGGCGCCGCGCAGCGTCTGGCCCGCGCCACTCTGTCGCGGCTCGAACGCGCGACCATGTCGGAAATATTCCAGAGCGGGCTGCATGAATTCATCACCGCCTTTCTCGAAGACAATGCACGGCTCGCGATGACGATCTCGGAGCAATATCTGTTTACGTGAGGGACTTGCATCCGCCGGTTTGTCATTCCCGGGAAAGCGGGAGCCAAGTCGGCTGCGACGATCAGGGGTTTGAGCGCGGCGGATGCCGAACCTTCGCGGGGATGACATCGGGCGGCGCCAGGTTCGAGCGGAAAGGGCGTGGAAGCGGGCGATGAGGATCAAGATTTCACATGAGACGTCCTTCGCCTATGCGCCGCCGGCCAAGGCCGTCATCCAGGTCCTGCGCCTGACGCCGCGCAGTTTTGAAGGCCAGCACGTGCTGCGCTGGCGCATCAGCACCGACGTCGATTGCGTCCTGCGCCAATCGGAGGATTCGCTCGGCAATATCCTCCATACTTTGAGCTATGCGCGGCCCATCGAACATATCGGGGTGATCGCCGAGGGCGAATTGGAGACATTCGATACAGCGGGAATCGTGCGGGGCGCGGTCGAGCCGCTTTTGCCGGAAATATATTTGCGTTCCTCGCCGCGCGCCGAAGCCAACGGCGCCTTGCGCCTTTTCGCGGAAGAAGCCGTGCGCGACGCAGAAACCACCCTCGACAAGTTGCACGCGCTGATGACCGCCGTGCACGAGGCCATGGTCCATGAACCCGAATTGACGCGCGCGCCGACGATCGCCGCGGAAGCTTTCGCCTTGCGGCGCGGCGCCGCGCAGGATTTCACGCATATTTTCATCGCCTGCGCGCGTTGGCTCGGCGCGCCCGCCCGCTATGTCAGCGGCTTTTTGATAAGCGGCGATCAGGAATCGCAGGAAGTCGGCCATGCCTGGGCTGAGGCGCATGTGCCGGTGATCGGCTGGGTTGGCTTCGATTGCGTCAATTCGATCTGCGTCGACGAGAACTACGTGAGGATCGCGATCGGCTTCGACTATTTGAGCGCCGCGCTGGCGCGCGGCTCCAGGGCCGGCGGTGGCGAAGAAACGATGAAGGTCGCGCTCACCATCGGGCAGGCGCAGGGCCAGCGGCAGAGTTGAAGCGAAGCCCAGAACTTAAGAACAACGCAAAGGTCATCGCTGGACCGCGAAAATACGCCACTCGCCTGGCACGCCTTTGAGCGATCGGGCGCCATAGTCGCTAAAATGCAGACCCGAGCCGGCGACCAGGTCCCTAACGGCGCCTGACACCAAGACTTCGCCGGGACCCGCCAAAGCGGCGACGCGAGCGCCGATATGTACGGCGACGCCGCCGTAGTCGTCGCCCAGGACTTCGCATTCCCCGGTGTGAAGTCCGGCGCGGACTTCAATGCCAAGCGGCCGGATCTCTTCAGCGATGGCGCAGGCGCAGCGTACGCCGCGCGCAGGTCCATCGAAGACGGCGAGGAAGCCGTCGCCGGTCGTCTTGACCTCGCGCCCGCGGAACCGATCGAGACTGCGTCGCACCGCCGCGTTATGATTTTCAAGGAGATCGCGCCAGCGCCGATCGCCCAGCGCGACGGCCCTTTCGGTGGAGGCGACGATGTCGGTGAAGAGAACCGTCGCGAGCACGGTTTCGATTTCGACGGGCGCTTTCGCGCCGGTGAGGAATTCGCCGATTGCATCGGCGATCTCCGTGGAATTGTCGCCTATCGAGACCATGTGATCGATTCCGGCAAACTCGAGGAACCGCGCGCCGGGAATGTGCTCCGCCAAGAAACGGCCACAGCCCACCGGAACGCTGCGATCGCCGGTTCGGTGGATCACGAGCGTAGGCACGCGGATGGTCGGGAGAATGCCGCTGACATCGATCTGCCTGTTCAGGCGCGCCACGGCGGCTGCGGCGGCCGGGCTCGCGCCCGTCCGCTCAAAACGGCCCCACCATCGCTGGAACGCTGGATCGTCGGCGCGTGAAGGCGCAAAGAGCGAAGCGCTGCCGCCGGTGCCCCAGGATCGGTCGATATACTCGAGGAACTGCGCCAATACCTTTTCCGGCGCGTAGGACCTTGCAAAAGCGCCACAGAGCGCCAGCGCGCGGCAGCGGTCCGGATAGGTTGCTGCAAAAAGCATGGATAGCGAGCCGCCTTCCGAAAAGCCGAGCACCGCGGCCTGCTGCATGTTCGCTGCGTCGAGGACCGCTCGAAGGTCGTCCATGCGTTGGTCGAGGCCAGGAATATCGGAGACCGGGTCCGACATGCCGGTTCCGCGTTTGTCGAAGATCGCTACCCGCGCATAGATTCCCAGCCGGAGCAGCCAGCGCGAAAGATCGGGCTGGTCCCACGCATTTTCGACGTTCGAAACAAAACCTGGGACCACGATGAGATTGACTGGGCCGTCGCCAAAGACTTGGTAGGCGATGTGAACGTCGCCGCTCTTGGCGTAACGCGTCTCGGGTTGCATTGCGGCGCCCCGTCGAGAAGGTTGCCCTGAGTTTGCCGCCGGCTCAAGCCGTGTGGCTGTCAAAATGCAATATATCGGCAGAGCGCCGGCAGCGCATGTCTCGTCAGCATGCTTGGCCAGATATCCTTTGAACGACCCGGGTCACGGGGGCAGACCTGCCGCCAAGTTGCCGCTCCCCCGCCTTCGGGCGACAATGGGCCCCGAATCCCGCGCGAGGCCTTAATGAGCAAACCGCACGGCCTCGACAGGGGCCTCACCAATTACGGCGACCGCGATTTTGCGCGCTTCCTGCGCCGCTCGTTCGCGCGCTCGATGGGCGTCTCGCGCGAGCTTTTGGACAGGCCCGTCGTCGGGATCGCAATGACGCCCTCCGGCTTCAACAATTGCCACCGCTCCATGCCCGATCTCGTCGAGGCGGTGTCGCGCGGCGTTCTTGCCGCCGGCGCCTTGCCGCGAGCGTTCCCGACGGTCTCGCTCGGCGAAGTGTTCCTGAACCCGACCAGCATGGTCTATCGCAACCTCATGGCGATGGACACCGAGGAGATGATCCTCGCCCAGCCGATGGACGCCGTGGCGCTGATCGGGGGCTGCGACAAGACCGTGCCGGCGCAATTGATGGGCGCGGCCTCTGCGGGTCTGCCGGCGATCCAACTCGTCACCGGCCCGATGTCGACCGGGCGCCACCGCGGCCAGCGTCTCGGCGCCTGCACCGATTGCCGCGCCTTCTGGGCGGGGTACCGCGCAGGCGCGATCGACGCCGACGAGATCGCCGAAGTCGAAGGCAGGCTGTCTGTGACGGCAGGAACCTGCGCGGTCATGGGCACGGCGAGCACGATGGCCTGTATCGCGGAGACGTTGGGCATGGCCTTGCCGGGCGGGGCGGCGATCCCGGCCGTGCATTCCGATCGTCTCGTCGCCGCGGAGGAGACCGGCCGCGCCGCCGTAGCTCTGATCGCCAGCCAGATCACGCCCGAGCGGATCATCACCCAGAAGTCGGTCGAGAATGCGCTTCGCGTGCTGATGGCGCTCGGCGGCTCGACCAACGCCGTCATTCATCTGGCCGCCATCGCGGGGCGACTGGGACTGAGCCTCTCGCTCGATCGGCTCAATCAAATTTCCGACGAGACGCCGACGCTGGTCGACCTCAAGCCCGTCGGCCAGGGCTATATGGAGGATTTTCACGCCGCCGGCGGTCTCGGCGCGGTTTTGCGCGAATTGAAGCCGCTGTTGCATCTCGATACGATCGACGTCGCCGGGCGTACGCTCGGCGAACGCCTCGCCGAGCCGCTTGGCTGGGTCGATCGCGCGATCATTCGTCCCTTTGACGATCCAGTCGCGAAATTCGGCGGTCTCGTCGCGCTGAAGGGCACCCTTGCGCCGAAGGGGGCGATTCTGAAACGGGCGGCCGCGAGCCCGGCCTTGTTCGAATGCGAGGGCCGGGCGGTCGTCTTCGATGGGCTCGAGGATTTGGCGAGAAGGATCGACGATCCCGATCTCGATGTCGCGCCCCATGACGTGCTGGTCCTCAAGAACGCCGGACCGAAGGCGGCCGGCATGCCGGAGGCCGGCTATCTGCCGATTCCCAAGAAGCTCGCCAAGGCCGGCGTCAAGGACATGCTGCGGGTTTCCGATGCGCGCATGTCCGGCACGGCCTTCGGCGCAATCGTGCTGCATGTCGCGCCGGAAGCTGCGGCCGGTGGGCCGCTCGCGGCGGCGCGAAATGGCGATCGCATTCGCCTGTCGGTCCAGAACCGGCGCATCGATCTTCTCGTCGAAGGAGAGGAGATCCGCCGTCGCCTGGCCGAATATTCTCCGCCGCCGACGCCGCGCCGGGGCTACAAGGCGCTTTATGCGCAAAGCGTGACGCAGGCCCCGGAAGGGTGCGATTTTGATTTTCTGACGGGGCAGGGCAGTGAGCAGTAGGCAGTAGCAGATGGCGGTCGTCGCCTGCCTACCTGCCCACCCTATTTTGTCACCCCTTCCGAAACGGCGCGTGCTCGTCATAAAAGGCGATCGTCTCCTTAACCGCTTCGCGCTCGCGGCTGAGATATTCGGCGACGGCGTCGCTGAGGCGCCGGTCAGCCAGTTCGTGGGCGGAATAGGTCGGAAAGGGACGATAGCCGCGCGCGAGCTTGTGCTCGCCCTGCGCGCCGGCCTCCACACGTTTCAACTTGCGCTCAAGGGCGAAGTCGATCGCCTGATAGTAGCAGAGTTCGAAATGCAGGAACGGACGCTCCTCGATCGCGCCCCAGTTGCGGCCGTAGAGCGCGTCATCGCCGATGAAATTCAAGGCGCCGGCGATGTAGCGGCCGTTGCGTTTGGCCAGCACCAACAGGATGCGGTCGGCAAGAAGGGCGCCCACTTTCGAGAAGAAGTCGCGCGTCAAATAGGGACTGCCCCATTTGCGCGAGCCGGTGTCCATATAAAAGGAGAAGAACGCGTCCCAATGTTTCTCCGTCAGCGCCGCGCCGGTCACCCATTCCACCGTCACGTCGTCGCCCAAAGCTTCGGCGCGCTCGCGGCGGATGGTCTTGCGCTTGCGCGAGGAAAGGGCGGCGAGAAAGGCGTCGAAATCGGCGTAACCGGGATTGATGAAGTGGAATTGTTCGCCGTTGCGCTCGAGAAAGCCGGCCTGGATCAGCGCGTCGCGGTCGCGCTGGTCCGGGAAAGTGACATGGATCGAGGAGGCTTCGATCGCCTTGCGCAGGCCCCTTAGCGCGGCGATCAGGGTCGCGCGCGCTTCATCGGCGGAGGGCCCCGGCGCGACCAGCAGCCGCCGCCCGGTCGCCGGCGTGAAAGGCACGGCGACTTGCAGCTTGGGGTAATAGCGCCCGCCGACCCGCTCATAGGCGTCCGCCCAGGCGTGATCGAAGACATATTCGCCGCGCGAATGGCTCTTGCGATAGGCGGGCGCCGCGGCGAGGAGGCGTCCGACCTTGTCCTCGATCAGCACATGCAGCGGCGTCCAGCCGCTGCGCCCGCCGACCGCGCCCGATTGTTCGAGCGCGTTGAGGAAGGCGTGCGAGATGAAGGGATTGAAGCGCTCGCCGCAGGCCTCTACCTCCGCAAGGCCCGGCGGATTGGCGCAAGCGTCCCATTGCGCCGCCTCGACCTCGGCGATGGCGCGGACAATGCGGGCCTCGAGACGAAAGGACGCCATGCAAGCTCGAAAAATACTCGGGAATTAAGAACGACCGCCGCTTAGAATAGGATCGCCGCGACGCCATGCAATGCGGCGCGTCTGCACATGCCGCTAGGCGACGTCGCCCTCGAATACGATCTGATCGGCCCATCGCGTCGCCTTTTCTCGCTGCTCGGCGCTGCGCACAGTCCAGGCCAAGACAGGCGTCGCCTGCAGCATTCGTAGGAGAAAGGGCGTCGGATGCGGCAAATCGTCGACGCGAAACGACAGAAAATCCGGCCGCGTTTCGCCGTAATGGAGGAAATTGGCGCATTCGCTTTTCTGCTGCGGCGACAGGCGTCGCCAATAGCCGCCTTCGTAGTCGGACTCGGCGACGATCCCAAGAGGACGTTCGCCGCCTTCGCGACGCAGGCGGGCGATGACGGCGGGATCGAAACTCTTGATCGCCAAGGGTCCGGCGTAATCGGCGCCGAGCCCTGCAATCGCCGCTGCAAGCCGCTCGTCGCCGTCGAATTCGCTCTTGATCTCGCAGATGATCGGGACGCGCCCGGCGACC
>DASZFX010000142.1:0-5432 GCA_035939375.1 Roseiarcus sp. | reverse complement strand
CGGAAGGCCTCGATGGCGTCGCGATCGCGCGAGATCAGCGTCGGCGGCATCAATTGCGGGAAATCCATCACGAAGAGCTTCTCAGGCGCATTGCGCACGGACGTCGGATCGTTGACGACGAGCGTCTTGGGATGGATGCGCTCGAGCAGGTGCGTCGTCGTGATATAGGCGAGATCGAAGGGCGGGTCCTGGCGCAGCAAGACGACGTCGAGGCTCGAAAGATCGATCGTCGCGGCCGCGCCGAGCTTGGCGTGCTCGCCTGGAAAATCTCTGACTTCGAGCGGCTGCGCCTCGGCCGTGACGCGCGCGGCCCTCAACGTCAGCCGGTCCGGCGTATAGTACAGCAGCTTGTGGCCGCGCGCTTGCGCTTCGAGGAGCAACGCGAAAGTAGAATCGCCGGCAATTCTGATCCGCTCAATCGGATCCATCTGAACGGCGACCTTGAGGCTCATGGAATTGTCCGTATTGGAGAGTGGTCGAGGCGGCTAAGCCGTCATTGGGAGCACCGCGAGCGCAGCGACGGGACGAAGCAATCCATCGGCGCCCGCGGGTTCTATGGATTGCTTCGTTTCGCTCGCAATGACGTTCAGCGACGGGTTGCAGAGGCTCGGAATTTGCGGCGCGGGCCGCCGGAAAGCCAGCTTAATTTCGCAGCCCATATTCGCGGGGTGAGTCATCCCAGCTCAAGATCGAAGGCGCCGACGACATGCCGAGGAAGGCGGAGCGGCGCGATCAGCACCGCATCGCCGCAAAGCGTCGCCAGCATGGCGGCGGGATGACGCGTCACCCAGACCCGCGCGGCGCGCGCGATGCGCCGGCGTTTGGTCTGATCGATCGCGCTCAGCGCCTCGTCGAAGCCGCGCCGGGCCTTGACCTCGACAAAAGCGATCACGTCGCCGCGCTGAGCGATGAGATCGATCTCGCCGCCCGCGATGAAGAATTTGCGCGCCAGAATGCGATAGCCTTTGCAGACCGGAAAGACGGCGGCGAGCCATTCGGCGCGCAGGCCGAGCCGATGCGCGCGCCATTTCGTCCGCCAGGAGGACGGCCTTTGTTTTCGATTGACGGGCGCCTTCAACGCCTGGCGCCGGCAAGCGCGAGCGCGCGCGCGTAGATTTGCCGGCGCGGCGCGCGGGTTCGGGCCGAAACCGCCGCGGCGGCGTCTTTCACGCTGAGCGTTTCGAGCGCCTCCGAAAGCATCCGGTCGATCTCCTCGGCGGCGACCGGCGCCGCCTCCTCGGGCGGTCCGACCAGCACCACGATCTCGCCTTTGGGCGGCGGCTCGGCGGCGAATTCGGCGGCCATTTGATCGAGCCGACCGCGCCGGATCGTCTCGTAGAGCTTGGTCAATTCGCGAGCGACGGCGGCCGGGCGAGGCCCAAGTTCTGCGGCAAGGTCGGCGAGGGTCTCGCCAAGACGACGCGGCGATTCGAAGAAGATCAGCGTCGAGGGAATGGCGGCGAGGGCGTTGATGCGAACGCGGCGCGCGGCGCTCTTTGGCGGCAGAAAGCCTTCGAAATAGAAGCGGTCCGTCGGCAGGCCGGCGACAGTGAGCGCCGCCAGCACCGCCGAAGGACCGGGGACGGAGGTCACCGCGACGCCGGCCGCCAGCGCTTCGGCGACGAGCCGATAGCCCGGATCGGAGACGAGCGGCGTTCCCGCATCTGACACCAATGCCAAAGCCGCGCCCGCGGCGAGACGGGCGAGCAAATGTGGCCGCATCACCGCGGCGTTGTGCTCATGATAGGCGATGAGTGGCGTCGCGACGCCGTAATGGGCAAGGAGCGTGCGGGTCACCCGCGTGTCTTCGGCGACCACCGCCTCGGCGGCGGCGAGGGTCGAGAGCGCCCGCAAAGTGATGTCGCGAAGGTTGCCGATCGGCGTCGCCACGACATGCAGGCCGGGCGCGATCGGATCGGCCTCGGCGCGAAGACCAAGCGCGGTATAGGCGCTGGGTCCGCGCGCCGCCTCCACATCCATTCGCGCCATCGCACCCTCGCAAACGTTCGTTATTTCGGCCGAAAGCTCCTTTATATAGAACAACCCGGCGCCGCGACAAGCGATATCCCTTGGTTCACAGGGAAGCGTTTACCATCCGGGACATAAAATGCCACATTTGAGGACGAAGAGCGCTTTGCGGCGCTTTGGGCTTTAGGGGTCAGCGTTCGCCGGCGGGCGAGCGGCGCAGTCGAACTGCTGACTCGGGGAGGGTCCTGTTGCCGATTGACTGGCTGCCCTGGCGAGGGCCCGCGCTCGCGAGGCCGGGGATTTTTCACCCGACCGGCGCGCTTGTCGCCGCGTGCGCCGCGCTTGCGATCGCCGGTTGCAACCCGACCAGCGGCTTCAACTTCGGCGCAAACGACCCGGCGATCGCAGTTCCGACGACGCCCGTGCAGTCGCAGGCGCTCGGCGGCTCGACGGTCGGCGAGACGATCGGCTCGGGAGCCACGCGGGTCGGCGTGGTGCTCCCCCTGACACAGGGCGGCAGCGCCAGCGCGGTCGGAACGTCCCTTCGCAACGCGGCCGCGCTCGCCATTCAGGAATCCGGCGGCAATGACGTGACCTTGATGGTGGTCGATGATCACTCGACGCCTGAAGGCGCCGCGCAGGCGACGCAGGCGGCGCTCGGCGCCGGCGCCGATTTGATCATCGGACCGCTCTTTGCGCCGGGCGTTCGCGAGGCCGGCCGCGTCGCCAAAGCGGCTGGCAAACCGGTCATCGCATTCTCGACCGACGCCAGCGCCGCCTCGCCCGGGGTGTACCTTCTGTCGTTTCTGATCGAAGGCTATTCCGATCGGATCATGGACTTCGCCAAGTCGCGGGGCAAGAAGTCCTTCGCGGTGGCGGCGCCGCAGAGCGACTTCGGCAACGTCGCGGTCGCGGAGTTCCAACGCAATTCCGCCAAGCTCGGCATCAAGGTCGTGACGGTCGTGCGCTACCCGCCCGGCCAGGCTTCGACCATCTCCTCGCAAATCTCCGCGGTCTCCAACGACATCGACGCTCTCTTCGTCGCCGAACAAGCCGACGGCATGGCCGCGGTCAACGACGCGCTCGTCGCCAGCGGGGTGAAAACGCAGATTCTCGGCACCGGCGTCTGGAACGATGCGCGGGTGCTGCGCCTGCCCTCCCTGCAAGGGGCTTGGTTCGCCGCGCCGGACAATTCCGGCTTCAACGCTTTCGCCGACCGCTATCGCGCCAAGTTCAATACCGACCCGACCCGCCTGGCGACGCTGTCCTACGACGCGGTGTCGCTCGCCGCGGCGCTGGCGAGAACGCAGGGACAGGACCGATTTTCCAACCGCGTGTTGACCAATCCGTCCGGTTTCAACGGCGCCGACGGCGTCTTCCGCTTCCGGGCGGACGGCCTCTCCGAACGCGGCCTCGCCGTAATGCAGATCGGCAACGGCGCGGCCACCGTGATCGCTCCCGCTTCGCGGAGCTTCGCGGGCGGCTGAGGGACACGGGGAGCGCCGTCGAGAGCGCCGCGCTCGGTCATTGCGAGAAGCGACAAAGCAATCCAACAAACGCCAGCGCATCGCATTCGCAATTTGAATCGCAGAGGCTCTCTGGGAACAACCGCCAAGGCCACGGGCCGCCCGCCAGGTGAGTTCATTTGGGGTTCCGATGCTCTAGCGTTTCTCTGAATTGCTTCGCATTGCTCGCAATGACGGCCCGAACGCCTCCTACCCCGTCACCTCCAGCGCAATGCGCCCACGAACCGTATCGCCGTATTCGGTCACCGCCTCGACGGTCACGCGATGCGTACCGGCGCTCAAATCCGCCGGCAATCGCGCCGTCCAGATATGCGACGACGGCTCGGCCTTCACCCAGGCCTTCTTGGTCGCTTGGTTGCGCGTGAAGACCTCATCGACAAAAGGATCGGGCATTCGCACGCGTTTCATCGCCATGGGCGCGCGTTCGCCGATCGTCATGGCGACCTTCGTCTTTGGGCCGCCGTCAAAGACATTGGCGATGATCGAGGTCGCGGCGACACCATCGCGTGAAATGGGCGAAGTCAGCAATTGACCCTGGCGGAACTCGCGCATCACCTCGCGCTGATCGCGATGAAAGGCGCCGTCGATCGAAATGCGCATCTGGCGGCCGTTCGGCTCCTTGGCGGGAACGAACCAGGTGCGATACCTGTTGCCGTCGACCGCGAGCATATGGAAGCCGTTTGGGCTGCCGTCCCGGCTGTCCGCCGCAGCGACGCCGCGATGATCGAAAGGCCCGCTCCACCACGAGCCAGAAACGGCCGTCATGACGTGGTGGTGATGCGGCTCAGGCCCTTTCCAGCCCGCGGCGGCGTCGAAATAATGATGCTCGGTCGTATGGGTATGGCCGGAGAAGCTCACCGTGAAACGCCGGCCCTCCAGCAACGCAAAGAGCGCGTCGCGGTTGGTCAGGTTCGTATCCGTCGCGGCGGGATCGAGGTCGTTCCGCAACGGGATATGCATGATGAGGACGATCAACTTTTCGGGGGGCGTCCGGGCGAGGACGTTGCGGACGAATTCGAGCTGGGCGGCGTCGATGCGCCCTTCATATTTGCCGGCCGCATGCGAGCGCGATGCGTCGGCGCCGAGATAGTCGACGTCGTCGAGCATCACGAACAGTGCGTCGGCATAGCAGAAGGCGTGGTAATTCGGACCGAAGACGCGTTTGAACGTCTCTCGACTATAGCGCCGGTCGGGCGCCTCGTAATTGAGGTCGTGGTTGCCGGCGACGTTCCACCAGGGCAAGCCGATCGTCGCGATGATTTTGTTGTAGCGTTCGTAGAGCGAGAGATCGTCGAACATGATGTCGCCGGCCGTGATCCCGAATTTTGCCTTGGTTCCTATGAGCGCATCGACCACGTCCTCGCGGATGAAATCGACTTCCGCCGCCGATTCCGGCTGCGGATCGGTGAACAGCACGACCTCGAACGCCCTGGGTTCGTCCTGGCGGCGCAGCGGAAAATCGAGCGAAGCGGGGAGCGGCGGGGTCGGCGGGATACCCTGGAAAGCGAGGCCGAGACTATCCGGCGAACCTTTCGGCTGATGATGAACATAGAAGCGCGGCAGCATGGAGCCGGGATCGACGGGGGGCATGTAGCCGGAAGGCTTGATGACGAAGATCGTCGCTTCGTCGGGCAGCGGCAGAACGTAGCGGCCGGCATCGTCGGTGATCGCGACGTCCTTGCCGTTGGAGACAAGGACGTCAGCGACGCCGGGATCGCCGTCCTGGCGCGTTCCAGCGCCGCTACGATCTTCGAACACGACCCCCGAGACCGTCGCGCCATCCGCCAACGCGGGCGAGGCCTGGGCGAGAGAAGCTGCGAGCGCGCCCGCCGCGCCGACGAGAAGGTCTCGCCGCGTCACTTCGTTCGATTGTCCGGCGATCGTCATGTCGGCCTCCTCGAGCAAGTTTTGGAAACGCGTTGCAGCAAGCGCAGATGA
>DASZFX010000141.1:0-2554 GCA_035939375.1 Roseiarcus sp. | reverse complement strand
CGTCGAAGAACGCCTCCTGTACGCCTTGCATCGGCGGATAGGAGAGGTCGAAAGCGTCGAGCGCGTAGGAGAGCGCGATCAAGGCGAGGATCGGCAGGCAGGCGAGCACCAGCGCGGTCCAAAGCGCGGCGATCGCGCGGCGCAATTTGCTCGGCGCGGCGACGGCGGGATCGCGGGCGATGACGCGCCGCGCGATCCAGCGCACCGGCGCTGCAAACGCCGCGAGCGCCAGCAAGAGGGCGGCGAAGCCGAGCCATTGCGCGGAGGACGCGCGCTTGGCGTCTTCGCTGACCCAACGGCCAAGGAGATCGCCGAAAGCCTTGACGTCGCCCGGCGTCTCGCGAATGACGCTGGCCCACAGAAGCGGGCTCAAGATGCTCGATGAGCGCGCGAATGTCTGCGCAGCGAAAACCGCCCGCCGTGCGGCGCCGATGTGCGAACTGGTCTCGTCGACCTGCACGGCGAGCGCGCGCGCCGTGCGCATCGAAGCGTCGAGATCGTCGTGGATTTTCTGCTCGGCGGCGATATCGGCGGCGGCCGCGTCGTTCTCCGGCGTCTTTTCTTTCGATTTCGGGGTCAGTTCGGCCAAGCGTTTGGCGGAGGCGGCCAGCTTCGGCGTCAGCTCTTCGAAGACGCTTTGCAAAATGCCGACGAGCGGATCGCATTCGCCGCGCAAGCGCGCGAGTTCGGCATCGCTTAAAGGCCCGCTTTTGAAGGAGGAATCGATCTCGAGCAGGGTCGCCCTGACGCCGTCGATCTGCTGGCGAACGGGCTCAGGCGTCTGCGCCCCGCCGCGACCGGCGAGAGCGAGACACAGGATGAGAAACGCCAGGAGGGGGGCGCTAAAGCGAGGCGGGGCCGTCATTACTTGGCGATTCGAGGAAATGCTGCTCCTTGCCCGCCATACGACCATGGCGACCCCACGGCGGCAAGGCGAACGGTCCGAATTGACCTTTCTGTTCACCGTGGCGCTCGAAAGAGGCTGCGCCGGGAGGCCCGCTTTGTTAAAGGAAGCGGCAAATTCGAAAGATCGACGCCTTGGACCAGACCTTAACCAATTCGGCGCCGAACGACGCCGGCGCGCGCGCCCTCGATCGCCTGATCGGGGCCGGATTTTCGCGCATCGAGCCGCCGGCCCTGCAGCCGGCTTCGATCTTTCTCGACATGTCGGGCGAGGAAATCCGCGGTCGTCTGTTCCTGACCAGCGGCCCGGACGGCGACGAGCTTTGCCTCCGACCCGACTATACGATCCCGGTGTGCCTTTCCTATCTCGCCTCCCCTGAGGCCGGCCGGCAGGCCCAATATTCTTATCTCGGCCCGGTTTTTCGGGCCCGCGCCGGCCAACGCAGCGAATGGCGACAGAGCGGGCTGGAAAGCTATGGGCGCGCCGACGCGGAGGCCGCCGACGCCGAGATTTTCGCTTTGGCGATGGAGGGGGGCGAAGCCGCCGGCGCCGGCGCGCTCGATGTGCGGTTCGGCGATGCCGGCCTCTTCGACCGCGTGTTGCATGCGCTTGATCTGCCGGACGTCCTCCATCGGCGCCTACGCCGCGGACTGGCGCAAAGCCGCACGCTTGATTCGATCCTTGACGAAGCGGCCAATGGCTCCGCCGCGCAGACCGGCGTGCTCGCCGCCCTGGAGCGCGCCGACCACGAGGGCGCCAAGGCCCTGGTCGAGGATTTGTTGGCGATCGCCGGCATCGCCAGCGTCGGCGGGCGCAGCGCCGCCGAAATCGCCGATCGGTTCCTGGAACAGGTTTCTCTGAGAGCGGAATCGAGCGCGCCGGCCGAGAAGCGCGAAGCGCTGCGGCGTTTTCTTGCGATCGCCGGCGACCCCGATTCCGCCTCGCGGCGGTTGCGCACGCTCGCCGCCGACGCCAAGCTCGACATCGCGCAGGCGCTTGATTCCTTCGATCAACGTACCGGTTTCCTCGCCGCCCGCGGCGTTGCGGTCGGAGGTTGCGTTTTCGACGCCGCTTTCGTGCGCGACCTCGACTATTACACCGGCTTCGTTTTCGAAGCCGTCGACCCTAAGCGCGCCGACGGCAGGCCGGCGATCGGCGGGGGGCGTTATGACCGGCTGGCGCGCCGTCTCGGGGCGGGTATGGATATTCCGGCCGTCGGCGCCGCGATTTGGATCGATCGCCTCGGCGAAGAAGGGGTCGGCTGATGAACGGCTCCCGTAACACGCCTCTGGTGCTCGCTGTCCCATCGAAAGGACGCCTGCAGGAGAACGCGGCTGCGTTTTTCGCCAGGGCGGGCCTTGAATTCATTCAAGGGCGCGGCGCGCGCGACTATCGCGGCGCGATCGCCGGACTGCCGGGCGTCGAAGTCGCATTTCTCTCAGCTTCGGAGATCGTCGCGCAATTGGCGAGCGGCGCCGCTCACCTGGGCGTCACCGGGGAGGACCTCGTGCGCGAGCAAGTCGCCGACGCCGACGAGCGTCTGGCGCTTCTGGCGCCGCTCGGCTTCGGCCGCGCTAATGTCGTGGTCGCCGCGCCGCAGGCCTGGATCGACGTGCGCACCATGGCCGACCTCGACGACGTCACTACCGG
>DASZFX010000140.1:0-2729 GCA_035939375.1 Roseiarcus sp. | reverse complement strand
GAGATCGTACGAGCGATCGCCGACGCTCTGGCGCGCCGCGCCGAGGAGACACGCTTGCGGCAAATTCACAATGTGCGCGCGCGCCATACGCCGGGCGGCCTGCTCGTCAATTTCCACTGCCGGATCAATCCCGCCGTCTCGGTCGGCGAGACGCATAAGGACGTCGACGCGCTCGAGCGCGCGGTGCGCGGCGATTTTCCCTCCATTGCGCGAGTCATCGGGCACGCCGAGCCTTCGCCGCGGGATGGGGCCGCGACGACGCCGCCTTTGCGACGATGACCTTGGCTTCAAAAGCCAGCGCGCCGCCAAGCAGCCCGCCTCCGCGGCCAAGATCACCGTTGCGTAAAGCGTCAGCAGCGCGGAGCTGCAAGGGCGCGACAAAAAAGCAACGCAGCGTCAATCAAAGAAAATACGTCGCGAAAGCTATGCGTCTCAAATAGCGTCGCGCCTTGAAAACCACTATGTCTTCGGGTCGGCGCGGCGCAGGCGATTCGACTTAAAAGCCCATGCATTTCGACGACGATCAGCCGGAATTGCGGAGCGCCCATGTCATTGTCATCGGCAATGAGAAGGGCGGCGCGGGCAAGTCGACGCTGGCGATTCACCTGAGCGTCGCGCTTTTGAAAGCAGGACGCCGCGTCGCCACGATCGATCTCGACACCCGCCAGCGCACGCTGACCCGTTTCTTCGAGAACCGGCGCTCATGGTCGGCGAGCGCTTCCTGGCCGATCGAACTGCCTTTTCACTGCGCGCTGGAGCGTGGCGAGAGCGGCGACGTCAGGCAAAACGAAGCCAAGGAATTCGCGCTGTTCGCCGATGCGATCGGCAAGGTCGAGCACGAATACGAATTCGTCGTCATCGATACGCCCGCTTCCGACAGCTATCTCATGAGGCTCGCCCATTCGCTCGCCGATACTCTGGTCTCGCCGCTCAACGACAGTTTCGTCGACGTCGATGTATTCTCGCGCGTGACCCACGACCGCTCGCGCCGCGGCGCGGTCTCCCACTACGCCGATCTCGTGCTGGAGGCGCGGCGCAAGCGTCGCCTTGTCGACAACGGCGTGATCGATTGGGTGATGGCGCGCAATCGCATGGCGACGCTCCCCTCCAACAACGCCAAGCAGATCGCAATCAGCATCGCCAAGCTCGGCGCGGATTTGCAGTTCCGCGTCGTCGACGGCTTGCACGACCGGGTGATTTTCCGCGAATTGTTTCCGATCGGCCTCACCGCGCTCGATCCGATCGAGGCGGGCGCCGAAAGTCGCGCGCTTACCTCTTCTCAGCAAGCCGCGCGTCGCGAGATCGAAGGCCTTGTCGGCGCCTTGCGGCTGCCGGCGGCGGCGCCTGGCGTGGCGCATATGGAGTCGCGACGGCTTTGGCACGCGGCGACCAGCCGCTTCTATCGCGATATGGCGGCGAGCCCGCACGACAATTGACGAGCCTCAGAAGCCGGACTTCACGCGACGTTGAACCCATCGCCCGGCCGGCCCGGGCTGGAAGAGTGGCGCATGGCGCCGGTGAGCCGCGCCTCACTGTTTCGCGGTGAGGGCGCCCGTGGCCGCCGCGCTCGGATCGAGGCCAACCCAGACGTTCGGATCTTCCTGCGACTGGCGTTTGACGAAGCGGTAGCCGGTCGCGTCCCAGGCGCGGATTTCATCGCTCAGATTGTCGAGCACGAATTCGCCGCGGTTGGTCTTGACGGTGAGGATCGTATGGCCCTCGTCCTGCAAGTCGCGCACGATCGTCATCAGCAGCGCCTGACGCGGGAAGCCCATGTCCATGAGCAGCTTGCGTTTGTAGAGCGCATAGACTTTGCAATCGCCCTTGCCATCGAGCGGATAGTCCCAATGATCGAGCATGGTGCCCCAGTGCTCGAGATTGGTCACTGGCTGGATCGCCTGATTGACCATGCGGTTGATGCGGTCGAGCTTCGCCCATGTCCCATTGGTCAGATTGATATCGAGCGCGGGAAGAACCGGCCCGACGCATTCGGAGTGTTCGCGCTTGCAGAAATCCACCCAGCCGTAGGGTACGGACGTCTGCTCGCCAACGGAAGCATAGCTTGCGCGCGGCAAAGTACCGGCCTTGGCCGTGGCCGCCGACGCAACGAAAATAACCGCCATCAGGCAAACAGAAAGAAGAATGCGACCCAACCGCACAAACATTGCATAATCCCCATTCGACGCCGGCGCGTGGTTCGCGCCTGTTCTGAGGGCGGGGACGATGCCAGGAGGATTTCAGCGGCTTTGGAACAAAAAACCTCGAATTCGAGCCAATCGGATTTACCGAAATGACCGAGGCGTTATCCTTGACGGCGGGTAAGCGGCGAACGCCCGAGGCCGGCCGTCCTTCGAGAAACGGCGGCGTTCCGGGGAATTTTAGACAAATGCGACGGGTCTTCGCCGCGTCGCCTCGCAGGAGAATGACAGCGCCGGCCGCCCCTCGCTGCGGCGCGGATGGTTAATTCCGCCGCGCCCGGCCCATCGAAACGCCAAATTCTCGCCCGCATTCGCCTGAGATGGTTGAGGAATCCTTCTAGCGCGCGCACCGCGACGGCCCGGTCGGGGCTGGAAAACGCGACCACCCGACGCTGCGCTCCCCGCCTTGACGGCGCGGCGCATTGCCTCTCGTAATCCTTCCAACGAAAGGCTGAGGGGGCCGGACATGCTCGGCGCATTGATGAGGTCGCGGCGCTTCGCGCCGCTCTTCTGGTGCCAGTTCCTTTCGGC
>DASZFX010000139.1:0-2932 GCA_035939375.1 Roseiarcus sp. | reverse complement strand
GCCCGGCTGCAACAGATCGACCATGACGAGGCCAAGGAGAAGCGAGACGATCGAGGCCGAGAAGAACCAGGCCATGGTCTTGGCGCCGACCCGGCCGACCGTCGCAGCGTCGCCCATATGGCCAATGCCGACGACCAGCGTCGAGAGCACCAGCGGCCCGATGATCATCTTTATGAGCTTGAGGAACACCGTACTGACCAGCGACATATATTTGGCGATTTCGGCCGCCGTCGCCTTGTCGGGAAACGAATAATAACTCGCAGTGCCGAGCGCCACGCCGAGCACGAGACCGATCATCACGTAGATGAAGTTCTTGTTCACTGTCCCCTCCTTCGCTGGCCGACGGCGCCTTGAAGAAAGCGCCGCCGGCGCGAAGCGCCAAAGCTCTTACGGCCAAAGCGAAAGCTCGCCCGCCCCCAAGACGAAAGTCGCCTCGCGAAGGAGGCGGAGCTTTCAGAAATCGAAAGGCCTTTGGCGTCATCAAACCGCCAAACGGCGCGGCCGGTCAAGCCAGGTTTCGACACGGCGCCCCATGAAATTGCCCAGCATAATTACATACCAACGCCGTGACAGGCGAAAGAGAAAGACGCTTCGCGCCGCGAGATCGCCGGCCTCGGTTCTTCGAGGAGGACCCTCGCCACGGCGAACAGAGCTCTTGTCAATCCGTCTTCGAGCGGCTCGGCGGAATGATCCCGAATCATCCTGGCCTCTTCGAACGCCGTTGCTGTCGACGCCGCGCTGCGTCGCATGGAGGGACTTGTCCGGTTCGGTAGCGCTATGTTTTTTGTGCCACAGGTTACCCCGCCGGACCCTTGCCCCTTTGCGCCTCCCCGACTGAGCACGGCGCGGCGCGCGCATTGGTCTCCCGCTCTGCCGCCCTCGCAACCTCGGCTATAAGGCTCTGATGCGCCCCCCTCTGCTCGATCCGCTCTTTGCGCCGGTCGCGACGCTGCCAGGGCTTGGACCGAAGAACGTCAAGCTCTTCGACAGGCTGCTCGGCCGCGACGGACGCGGCGCGCTGGCGCTCGATGTGCTGTTTCACCTGCCCTACGCCTCGCTCGACCGGCGCGCCCGCCCCAAAATCCGCGACGCCGCGCGCGATCAGATCGCAACCATCGAGGTCAAGGTCGCCGAATATCGCCCGCCGCCAAGCCCGCGCTCCAAGGCGCCCTTCAAAGTCCTCGTCGAGGACGACACAGGCGATGTCGAGCTGGTCTTCTTCCTCGCCAATGTCGATTGGATCAAGAAGGCGCTGCCGCTCGGCCAGACGCGCTGGGTCTCCGGCAAGCTCGAACTCAGGGACGGCCATTTGCAGATGGTCCATCCCGATCGCGTCATGGACGCCGAGGCGCTCGCCAGGCTTCCGCCAGTCGAACCGGTCTATGGCCTGACCGAAGGGCTTTATCCGCGCGTGTTGGCGCGCGCCGCGCAAGGCGCCCTGCAACGCCTGCCGCAGCTTCCCGAATGGATAAGCCCGGCGACGCTGCGTCGGCTCAACGCGCCGGCCTTCGCCGAAGCGCTCACAACGTTGCATTCTCCGCAGAAGCCGGCCGACATCGATCCCGCCGGACCGGCGGCGACCCGGCTCGGCTTCGATGAACTGCTCGCCAACCAGCTGGCGCTTCTGTTGGTCCGGGCGCGCATGCGCGCGCTCAAGGGCCGCAGCAGCGTCAGCGAGGGACGTCTCGCAGAGAAGATCGAAACCGCCCTGCCCTTCCAGCTCACCGGATCGCAAGTCAAGGCGATCGCTGACATTCGCGCCGACGTCGCCTCCGGCAAGAAGATGCTGCGCCTGCTGCAGGGCGACGTCGGCTCGGGCAAGACGATCGTTGCGCTTCTGGCGATGGCGGGCGTTGTCGAGGCCGGACGCCAGGCGGCGCTGATGGCGCCGACGGAAATCCTCGCGCGCCAGCATTTCGAGCGCATGCGCCCGCTGGCGGAAGTCGCGGATTTGCGCATCGCGCTGATCACCGGCCGCGACAAGGCGTCCGAGCGCAACCGGGCCCTCGCCGCGCTCGCCGCCGGCGAAATCGACATTGCGGTCGGCACGCATGCGCTGTTTCAGGAGAGCGTCGTCTTCCGAGACCTCGGTCTTGCGGTGGTCGACGAGCAGCACCGCTTCGGCGTGCATCAGCGCCTCGCCCTCGCCGGCAAGGGCGAGGCCGCCGATCTCCTGGTGATGACGGCGACGCCGATCCCGCGCACCCTGGTTCTCACTTTTTTCGGCGACATGGATGTCTCCGCGCTCACCGAAAAGCCGCCGGGACGCACGCCGATCGACACGCGCGCCATGCCGCTGGAGCGGCTCGGCGACGTCGTCGCCGCGATCGGCCGGGCGATCGCAAACGGCGCGCGCGCCTATTGGGTCTGCCCGGTGATCGAGGAGAGCGAGGCGCTAGACGTCGCCGCGGCCGAAGAACGCGCCGCGAATTTGCGCGAATTTTTTGGAGACGCCGTCGGTCTCGCCCATGGCCGCATGAAGGGCGCGGACAAGGACGCCGCCATGGAGCGTTTTTCACGCGGGGACACGCAGGTGCTCGTCGCGACCACCGTGATCGAGGTCGGCGTCGATGTGCCGGAGGCGACGATCATGGTGATCGAGCACGCCGAGCGTTTCGGCCTGGCGCAATTGCATCAATTGCGCGGAAGGGTCGGCCGCGGCGCCGTCCGCTCGACCTGCCTCATGCTCTATAGGGCGCCGCTCGGCGAGGCGGCGCGGGCGCGCCTCGAGATTGTGCGCGAGACGGAGGACGGCTTTCGCATCGCCGAGGAGGATTTGCGCTTGCGCGGCGAAGGCGACGTGCTTGGCGCGCGCCAGGCCGGCGCGCCGGGCTTCAGACTGGCGAAACTCGACCTCCACGCAAAACTGCTGTCCATGGCGCGTGACGAGGCGCAAGCCGTATTGGCGAGCGACCCTCGGCTGACCAGCGAG
>DASZFX010000138.1:0-8853 GCA_035939375.1 Roseiarcus sp. | reverse complement strand
AGCTCGTAATGCAGATCAAGCCCAAGGGCGGAACGATCTGCATCCAGTCGGGCGGGGCGGCGGCGGCCAATCATAATGAACGCATGCAGGGTATTCGCGACACATTGTCGGGGGCGAAGAGCGCCGAGTCGCCCGGCGTGCGGCTCACCGGCCAAAACGGCTGGAAAGAAGCAGACGGCTGCCCGCTCTACACGGATGACGACTTCGCCCGCGCCGTACAGCAGATGGAGGATATCCTCGGCAAATATCCCAATCTTGACGCCTTCACGCCCACCGGAGGCTTCCCGCAATTCCTGCCGGACGCCTACGAGAAGGTCGCGTCGAAGTTCAAGGACAAGATCGCCTCCGGCGCGCTCGCGCTCGTCGTCGCCGACACGCTGCCGGTGCAGATCGACTTGATGAAGAAGGGCCTGTCGGCAGGCCAAGTCGGTCAGCGTCCCTTTGAAATGGGCTATAAGGCGATGTATTTCCTGAAGGACATCAAGGACGGCAAGGCGCCTCCGAGCGATCCGACCTATACCGGCCTCGACGTCTGCACGCCCAAGACGGCAGACACCTGCGTCGGCGGCGGCTCGTAAGACTCGACCTCCGCTGCAAGCGCAGACTTTTGGGGCGGGGCTTCGGCTCCGCCCTTTTTACGCCGCCGCAGCGGCGGGCGGCGCGGCGCCACTCGCAGGACGGGAGCAAAGCATGGCGCATTCGATCGCGATCATTGGGATTGGCAAGATATCGCAGGACCAGCACCTGCCGGTCATCGCCAGGAACCCTAATTTCAAACTTGCCGCCGTGGTGAGCCAACGCGGTTTGCTACAGCCGGGCGTTCCCTCCTTTCGTACTCCCGCCGAACTCTACGCGGCCCTGCCTGACGTCGAAACGGTCTCGATCTGCACGCCGCCTGCCGCGCGTCACGCCATCGCCCGGGCGGCGCTCGACGCCGGCAAGCATATCCTCATCGAAAAGCCGCCGACGCCGACCACCGCTGAATTCGACGACCTCGTCGATCATGCGAAACAGCGCAACCGCGTGTTGTTCGCCGCCTGGCATTCGCAATATAACGCCGCCGTCGATGAGGCGCGCCGTCGCCTCATCGCGCGAAAAATCCGTTCGCTGGCCATTGAATGGAAGGAGGATGTGCGTCGCTGGCATCCAGGCCAGGAATGGGTCTGGGAAGCCGGCAATTTCGGCGTCTTCGATCCCGGCATAAACGCGCTGTCGATCCTGACCAAGATTACGCCTGCGCCCATTTTCGTCAAAAGCGCGGCGCTCTCCTATCCGGCCAATCGCGATACGCCCATCGCCGCTTCCCTCGTCTTCTCAAGCCTTGCCGCAGCGGACCCCTCCTCGAGCTTCGTCGCCGAATTCGATTGGCGCCAGCAAGGCGAGCAGAGCTGGACCATCGATATCGCAACCGCAGACGGCGAGACCCTGCGCCTCACCCATGGCGGTTCGAAACTTTTCGTCAATGGGGCGCTCGTCCTCGAGGCGCCGATGGCGGAATATGAGGGCATCTATCAACATTTCGCCCGGCAGCTCGAAGCCAAGCAAAGCGTCGTCGACGGCGGGCCGCTGCAACTGGTCGCCGACGCCTTTCTGGTCGCGCGCAGGATCGTCACCGATCCGTTTCATTGGTAGCCAAGGGTCACAGCGCCGCCGCCCCGGCTCGCCTCCGCGCCGCATTCTTGTATAGTGGCGCGCAGTCTCGGAGCCCTGTCGTGAATCGCGCCGCTAAAGTCACTTTCGCCGCCCTTGCGCTGACCGCCTTGATCGCCGGCGGCCTTGGCGGCTGTGGGCGCGCCGGGCCGCTCGAGCCGCCGCCGGACGCCCAGGCGGTGGCCAGACAGAAAGACGCGCAGGCCGATCCGTCCGTCCCGCGCCCCCATCAAAGGCCCAAGCCGATCGCGGCGCCGAAACAGCCTTTCTTCCTCGACCCCCTGCTCTAAAGCGCCTCCATGCATCATTTTGTCTATCGGCACGGCGTCATGCACGGCGAGGACGTCGACTTGCGCGAGATCGCGCAGGCGGTCGCAACGCCCTTCTATTGCTATTCGACCGCGACGATCGAGCGCCATTATCGCGTCTTTTCCGCCGCCTTCGCCGATACGGACGCGATGATCTGCTATTCGGTGAAGGCCAATTCGAATCAGGCGGTTTTGCGCATTTTGGCGCGGCTGGGCGCGGGCATGGATGTTGTTTCCGAGGGCGAATTGCGCCGGGCCCTCGCCGCCGGCGTCCCCGGCGCCAAAATCATCTTTTCCGGCGTCGGCAAGACGCGTGAAGAAATGGCGCTCGGCCTCGACATCGGAATACGGTGTTTCAACGTCGAATCCGAGCCCGAACTCGCGAATCTCTCCGAAGTTGCGGCTTCGCGGGGGCGCAAGGCGCATATCGCCATTCGCGTCAATCCCGACATCGACGCGCGCACGCACGCCAAGATTTCCACCGGCAAGTCGGAGAACAAATTCGGCGTGCCAATCTCCCGCGCCCGCGAAGTCTACGCCCTCGCCAAAAAGCTGCCGGGCGTCGAGTCGAGGGGCGTCGACATGCATATCGGCTCGCAGATCGTCGATCTAAAGCCCTTCGACGACGCCTTTGCGCTTCTCGCCGATTTCGTTCGCCAATTGCGCGCCGACGGCCATGCGATCGACCACATTAATCTCGGCGGCGGCCTGGGCATTCCCTATCGCCAAGACAACGATCCCCCGCCTCATCCCGAGCGCTACGCCGAGATCGTCAAGGGGCGCACGCGCGGTCTCGACTGCGCCTTGGCGTTCGAGCCCGGGCGTCTCATCGTCGGCAACGCCGGCGTTCTGGTGACCAAGGTCCTTTATGTGAAGCGCGGGGCCGGGCGCAATTTTGTCATCGTCGACGCGGCGATGAACGATCTGATTCGCCCGACGCTCTATGAAGCCCATCACGATATCCTGCCCGTTGTCGCGGCAAGCCCGGACGCCAGGCGCATCCACGCCGACGTGGTCGGGCCGATCTGCGAGAGCGGCGACTATCTCGCTCTCGATCGCGACCTTGCCGAGCCGGCTGCGGGCGATCTTTTGGTGGTGATGACCGCCGGCGCCTATGGCGCTGTGCAGGCGGGCACGTATAATTCCCGCCTGCTTGCGCCGGAAGTGCTGGTCAATGGCGCCGCGTTTGCTACGATTCGTCCGCGCAAGAGTTACGAGGACTTGATTGGCCTCGACAAACTTCCGCCTTGGTTGACGTGAGGTTGGCCGACGAAGGAGAAGCAGTTGAACGAGGGCGCGCGAGAGCCAAACCAAGCGCGAAAGCCAAACCAAGCGCCTTTGCCGCATCCGATTGAAGACGGCGCCTTGGCGGCGCGTGAGCGCCTGCGGCGCCTCGCGTGGCGCGCGCGTCTGATATTGGCCTTCGAGCGCGTATGGCCGCCGGTCGCCTGGGCGGCGACAATTGTCCTTGCCTTTTTGGCTTGCTCCTGGTTCGGCCTGTGGTTCGTGACGCCGCCGGCCGTCCGCGCGTTCGGCGTCGCCTTGGTCGCCGGCGCGCTCCTCGTCGCGCTTTATCCGGTTTTGCGGGGAATGTTTCGCGGCGCTCGCGATGCGGAGGCTTTGGCCCGAATCGATCGCGACAGCGGCGCGGCTCATCGCCCCGCCTCCGCCAGCATGGATCGCCTCGCCGATCCGGCGGCGAATGACGCAACGCGCGTGATGTGGCGCCTGCATCAGCGCCGTCTTGCGCGGAGCGTCGCGCAAATTGCGCTCGCGCCGCCCTCGCCGCGAATGGTCGAACGCGACCGGCTGGCGCTCCGGCTCGCCGCTGTGGCGCTTGCCATCGCCGCCGCTTTTGTCGCCGGGCCGGAGAAATACGCTCGCGTCGCCGCGGCCTTCGACTGGCGGTTTGACGCAGCCCCGGCGCAAGGGTTCCGGGTGGACGCCTGGATCGATCCGCCGGCCTATACGGGAAAGCCGCCGATCATGTTGGACGTCCTCGGCAAGGAGGCGAGCGCAGGGCGCCCGGTGAGGATCGAAACGCCGGCCGGATCGACGCTGGTCGTCAGAGCGGACGCGGACGCGGCGGCGGCCAAGGTCGAAGGAGCGCTTATACAGGTGGAGGTCGCCAAAGACGGCGCGAAATCGACGCAGGCCGGCGCTGCGCCGCGGGCGACCCGCGACCCCGGCGAGCGGCGCTGGACCATCAAAGGCGTCGGCAAGCTGACGATCACTCGCAACGGTTCGACCCTCTCGACCTTCGACATCGTCGGCCTCGCCAACAGCAAGCCGGTCATCGCGCTGATTGCGCCGCCGCATCCCAATGCGCGCGGCTCGCTGACCCTACGCTATCGCACCGCCGACCAATATGGCGTCGCCGCGGCCGAGGCGGATTTCGCCGAGCCGCGCGCCGACGGCAAGCCGGCGCCGCGCTCGTTGATCGAGCCGCCGCATATGGCGCTGCAATTGCCGCCGAACGCGTCCGGCACGGGCGAAGCGCAAACCACCAGCGATCTCTCGGAGCACGCCTGGGCGGGCGCCCGCGTCGTCATGACGCTGCGCGCCGACAATATCGCCGGCGAAGAAGGGTTGAGCGACCCTGTCGAGGTGAAGCTGCCGCAGCGTTCTTTCGTCAATCCGCTCGCCAAAGCGCTCGTCGAGGAAAGACGCGACTTGACGCTCGATCCCGATCACAATCGGCCCCGCGTCGCAACGACGCTTGACGCGCTGCTGATCGCGCCGGATCTCTTCGGCGTCAGCGCGAGCGTCTATCTCGGTCTTACCGCCGCCAAGACCCGCCTGGCTTCGGCGCGTTCCGACGCCGATCTCGTCGGGGTTTGCGACCTGCTATGGGCGATGGCGCTGCAGATCGAGGATGGCGACGCCTCGCAAGCCGAGCGCGATCTTCGCGCCGCCGAGCAGCGTTTGCGCGAAGCGCTCGATCGCGGCGCGAGCGACGAGGAGATTCGCGAACTGATGAAGGAATTGCGCGCCGCCGCCGAGAATTTCGCGCGAGAGCTCGCAGAGAACGCGCAACGCCAGGGCGACGCCGATCAATCCTCCGACGACGAGGCGACGCTCGACGCGCAAGACCTGCAAAGCCTGCTCGATCGTATGGAGCAGACCGCGCGCGGCGGCGACAAGGCCGAGGCGCAGGCCATGCTCGATCAATTGCAGAACCTGTTCGAGAATTTGCGAGGCGCGAGGCGCGGCCAATCGAATCAGGCCGAGCGCGAGATGCGGCGGGAGCTTGGCGATATCGATCGGCTGCTGCGCGACCAGCAGAAATTGCGCGACGATACGTTCCGGCGCGACCAGCATTCCCGTCGTCGCTCCGGCTCGCCCGACGCGCAGCAAGGCGCGCCCGGCGACGAGGACGCCGATTCCGGCCAGACGCCGGGCGACGCCGCGCCGCTCGATGAGCGACAGAAGGCGTTGCGCGACCGCTTGAACGACCTGCAGCGGCGCATGAAAGGGCTCGGGCTTAAGAGCGAGAAGGGTTTCGAGGACGCCGAAGGCGCAATGGGCGAAGCGGAAGGCGATCTTCGCGAGGGCGCGAACGGCCGCGGCAAAGCGATCGGCGCGCAGGGGCGCGCCTTGGAGGCGCTGCGCCAGGGCGCCGAGGGGATGCAGAAACAGATGCAGGGCCAGGGCTCCGGCGAAGGCGAGGCTGAAACCAACCTCCAGCGCGGCAAGGGCCAGGGCGAGCGCGGCCGTGATCCACTCGGGCGCGATTATGGCGGCCGCGGCGAAGCGATGGGACCGCTCGGCGACACGGTCGGCGCGACCGAGCGCGCCCGCCGGGTGATGGAGGAATTGCGCCGGCGACTCTCCGACCCGAGCCGCGCCAGCGACGAACGCGACTATCTTGAACGGTTGCTCAATCGCAATCTGCCCGACTGAGACCCGCGTCCATCAAGCCGCGCAACCTGCTATAGATCGCCCTTCGATCAACGGACGCGCGAGGCGCGAGTGAATGTGATGCATACATTTTCGAATATTGGCGTCGGCGTCGCGCTTGGCGCGGTGGCGCTGGTGCTTGTGCTCGGCCTCGTCAACATGCTGCGCGGCGGCGCCGCCAACACTTCGCAAGCGCTGATGCGCTGGCGCGTCGGCTTGCAATTCCTCGCCATCGTCCTCATCGTCGTCGTGCTGCTGACGCGCATGCATTGAGTCGAAACTGAGGCTCGGTGAAGACCGATGGTCAAGCTCAACAAGATTTACACCCGCACCGGCGACGACGGGTCGACGGCGCTTGGCGACGGAACGCGCCGCCGCAAGGACGATGCGCGCGTCGTCGCCTATGGCTCGGTCGACGAGACCAACAGCGCGATCGGACTTGCTCGCCTCATCACCGCCGGATCGAACAATGCCGATCTGGCGGTCGTCGATCGGGTCCTTTCACGCGCTCAGAACGATCTCTTCGATCTCGGCGCCGATCTCTGCGTGCCGGAAGAAAGAAAGATCGAGAGCAAGAAGGCGGCGCGATCGCCCTTGCGCGTCGCGATGAGCCAGGTCGCGGCGCTGGAGAAGGCGATCGACGACCTCAACGCCGATCTTGCGCCGCTACGCTCTTTCGTTCTGCCCGGCGGGGGAGCGGCGGCGGCGGCGTTGCATATGGCGCGTACGATCTGCCGGCGCGCCGAACGCGATATGGTCGCGCTCGCCAATGTCGAGGGCGAGAAAGTCGGCGCAGCGGCGCTCGCCTATGTCAATCGCCTGTCCGACTATCTCTTTGTCGCCGCGCGTTACGCCAATGATCGCGGCGCAACCGACATTCTCTGGGTCCCCGGCGCCAATCAGAGCGTATGAGGCGATTCGCCGAAGTCTTTAAAACGAGCGACAATAAAACAACATGAGCAAATACCTTTTCGAACCGCCGCCTGTTCCGGCGTTGTCGATCGCCGGCCTCGACGCGCTCTATCCTGTCGCGCGCATCTTCTGCGTCGGGCGCAACTACGAAGAGCATGCGCGCGAAATGGGACATGTCGTCGATCGCGAGAAACCGTTCTATTTTTCAAAGAGCGCGACGGCCTTGCGCCAGAACGGTGCGACGATTCCCTATCCGCCGGGCACGACCAACTATCATTTCGAATGCGAACTCGTCGTCGCCATGGGCGCCCCGGCCTATAAAATCGCCGCGGCCGACGCCGAGCGGACGATCTACGGTTACGCCTGCGGGCTCGACATGACGCGGCGCGATCTCCAGCTTTCGGAGCGCGCCAAGCAGCGGCCATGGACCTTGGGCAAGGACGTCGAAGCGAGCGCGCCGGTCTCGCCGATCGCCGCCGCCGCCGCGATCGGCCATCCCAAGCGCGCCGGAATTTCCCTGACGCAGAACGGGGTGACCCGCCAGCAAAGCAACATTTCGGAACTCGTCTGGTCCGTGCCCGAGATAATCGCCCACCTCTCCGCCTTCTATCATCTCGGGCGCGGCGATCTCATATTTACCGGCACGCCGGCCGGCGTCGGTCCGGTCTCTCCCGGCGATCGGCTCGAAGCGGCGATCGAAGGCGTCGGCGCTCTCACAGTGACGACCGGCCAAGAGCAATGACGGATCAACAGCAATGATCGGCGTAGCGCCGCGGCTGATCACGGCGATCGGCGCCATCAGCGGCACGTCGATGGACGGGATCGACGTTGCGGTCATTTCAAGCGACGGCGAAGCCGCGGTCGAGCCCGGTCCAGGCGCGACGTTTTCGTACCCTCCCGACGTCCACGACGCGCTGCGTAGAATCATCGGCGACCCGCAAGCCGCGCGCGGCGCTCTCGAAGATATCGAGCGCGCGGTGACCGATTCGCATGTGGCGGCGATCCAGGCGTTCATGACGGAATATGGGCTCGACGAGGCGAGCGTTGCGCTGATCGGCCTCCACGGCCAGACGATCCTGCATCTGCCGCGCGAACGCTTCACGCGTCAGCTCATGGATGGCGCGCGAGCGGCGCGCGCTCTCGGTATCGACATCGTCAATGATTTTCGCAGCGCCGACATCGCCGCCGGCGGCCAGGGCGCGCCGCTTGTGCCGCTCTATCACGCCGCGATTTCGACTGCCGCGCCGCGTCCGCTGACGGTGCTCAATTGGGGTGGAGTCGGCAATGTGACGTACCTCGGCGCGACGGACGAGATCGTCGCCTTCGACACCGGACCGGCCAATGCGTTGCTCGATGATTTTCTGATGCGCCGGCGCGGGCTCAGCCATGACGCCGATGGCGCGCTTGCCGCCGCCGGCCGCGTCGACGCTGCGATCCTCGCCGCCTTGATGCGCGATCCTTACTTCAGTAAGCCGCCGCCGAAATCTCTCGACCGCAACCATTTCCACGAGGCCGCGCGTTCGGTCGACGCTCTCTCGGACGCCGACGGCGCAGCGACGCTCGCCGCCTTCACCGTCGAGGCGACCGCCGCCGCGGCTCGATTCTTTTCGAGCCCGCCGCGACGTTGGCTCGTCACGGGCGGCGGGCGGCGCAACCGTACTTTGATCGAGGCGCTCGGTCGAAGGCTCGCCGCGCCCGTCGAGCCTATCGAGGCGATCGCCCATGACGGCGATGCGCTCGAAGCGCAATGCTTTGCTTATCTCGCGATCCGCTCGCGTCGCGGCCTGCCGCTTTCGTTGCCGACGACGACCGGCGTCGCGCGGCCCACGACCGGCGGCGCGTTCTGGCCGCGAGCCGACGCGGGCGCTTCATGACGCCAAGCGCGGATCTCGAAAGACTGCGCTTGGCGCCTACCTGGGTCACGCCTCGGCGCTAGTACGTATAGCCATACGGCGCAACGCATGAGTAGCCGTCATTTGAGGATAGACCCAGGCGTAGCCGTTCCAGTATGGGTTGCAGTTATAGGCGTAATAGTCGTAGCCGTAGCCGTCATCAAAGAAGGGGCCGCCGGAGGCGAAGAAAC
>DASZFX010000137.1:0-2842 GCA_035939375.1 Roseiarcus sp. | reverse complement strand
TTCTCGATCTATACCAAAAGCGGATAGAAGGCGTGGTTCATCTTATTTGACTGTCATAGGAAAATCCACCAGCATGCCCGTTCAAGGGATTGCGGCCGCCATCGCGCGCGCGGGCGGCGCGCGCTATCTTGAGCCGGCGCCCGCCAGAAGAAGGCGCGAGGGAGACGCTAAGGAGCATCGTTGAGATGACCGCTGCGGCCCTGGACAGCGCGGCCTTTGCCGATATCGTGCGCCTTGCCGGCGTACAGAAATTCTTCGGCGCCGTGCATGCGCTGCGCAACATCAACATGGCGGTCGGCCGCAACGAGATCGTCGGCCTCATCGGCGACAACGGCGCCGGCAAATCGACGCTGATCAAGACGATCACCGGCGTCTTCAAGCCGACGAGCGGCCGCATCTTCATCCGCGACAAGGAGATCGACCTCGATGCCTATTCGGTCGGCAAGGCGCATGATCTGTCGATCGAAACCGTGTACCAGGACAAATCGCTCGGCGAAAAACAGCCGCTCTGGCGCAATTTCTTCGTCGGTCGGCAGATCACAAATCGCTTCGGCTTCATCGACGTGAAGAAGGAGAAGGAGATCGCCGGCGAAATCCTGCTCAACACGATCGGCTTTCGCGGCGTCGGCATTTCGGTGGATTCGACCGTGCAATTGCTGTCCGGCGGCGAGCGCCAGGGCATCTCGATCGGCCGCGCCATGCATTTCAATTCGGACCTGATCATCCTCGATGAGCCAACCGCGGCGCTCGGCGTCAAGGAGGTCAGAAAGGTTCTCGAATTCGTCCGCCGCATCAAAACATCCGGTCGCGCCTCGATCTATATCGAGCACAATCTCGCCCACGTGCATGAGGTCGCCGATCGTCTCATCGTGCTCGATCGCGGCGAGATCGTCGCCGAGATGAAGCCGCAGGACATGACAGTCGCGGAACTCACCGAATATCTCATCGATCTCCAGCACGAGCGCTAAAGGCTTGCCATGTCGACCGCCCCGCGCTCCCGCTCGCTGACCCGGATCGAAGGCCTGCCGATCATCGTCGTCTCTTTCCTGATCATCGGCCTTTTCATGTATACGGCGCCGAGCGTGTTCCTGCGGCCCGAGATCTATACTTCGACGATGCTCTCGACGGTTCCGCCGCTGGTGCTGCTTGCGACAGGCCTCACTTTCGTCATCGCGGCGGGGGAAATCGATCTCTCCTTTCCTTCGATCATCGGCTTCTCCGGATGCGCCTTCGCGATCCTGTTCAAGCTGTACGACCTTGGCTGGATCGCGATCCTTGCCGCGCTGGCCGCCGGAATCCTGATCGGCTTCATCAATGGCGTGCTGGTCGCCAAGGTCGGCATTCCGTCCTTCATCGCAACTCTCGGCACCGGCTTCTTCTGGAACGGCATGGCGACCTATTGGTCGGGCGGCAAGTCCTATGCGCTGCGCGGCGTCGAGGATTCGAGCGTCTATCAGGTCATCGTCGGCCGCCTGCCGATCGGCGATCCGACGACCTACGCCTGGTACACGCAGATTTCCGTCCAGTCGTTCTGGACCGTGGCGATCGTCGTCGTCCTGTGGTTCATCCTGAACCGGCACCGGTTCGGCGAACACATCCTGTTCATCGGCGATTCCAACGACGTCTCGCGCGTCGTCGGCGTCGACGTCGATCGCGAGAAGATCAAGCTCTTCACCTTGATGGGCGGCCTTGCCGCAGTCGCTTCGATCATGCTGACGCTGGAGGATCGCAACTACTTCGGCAATCAGGGCCAGGGCTATCTCCTTCTCGCAATCGCCTCGGTGCTGATTGGCGGAACGTCGATCTTCGGCGGCAAGGCGACGATCGTCGGCACCGTCTTCGGCGCGATCCTCATCTACCTGATGGAGCCTGGACTCGTCGCCGCCGGCGCGACCGCCGAGACGGTTCAGATCATGCGCGGGCTGGTGTTCCTCGTCGCCGTCATCTTCTACCTGTTCATGGACGAGCCGGCGCGCCGACGCGCGCTTTTTGCGCGCTTCATGACCAGAACGGGTTCCGGTCCGGCGAAGCCGGCCGGCGAGCGCCCCGCCCAACCGACGCGGGGTTCATAACCGGGGTCAAAAGACCCCAATGAGGGAGGAACCAATGCGAGTACGACAGGCTCTTCTAGCCGGGGCGGCGGCCCTGACCCTCGTCGGCGCAGGCGCCGTGGCGCAAGCGGCCGATGCGCCCGGCAAGGGCGTGACGATCTATATGCAGATGGGCGGCAACCCCGGCGACGGCGCAACGCTCGCCCGTCAGACCGGCGCGGCTGCGGCTGCGACTTCGCTCGGCGTCGACAAGCTCAACGCCCAATTCTCCGCCTGGGCGCCCGAGACGATGATCGCGCAGTTCAAGGAAGCGCTCGCCGCCAAGCCGTCTTGCATCGTCATTATGGGCCATCCCGGCTCCGACGCTTTCGCCCCGCTGGTCAAGCAGGCGGTCGATCAAGGCATCGTGGTGACCGACGGCAATTCGCCGCTGTCGCCGCTGCAGAAGGAATATGGCCCCAAGGGCTTCGGCTACGCCGGCGTCGACCTCTATGCTGGCGGCACGCTGACGGCGCAGAACATGATCGCCGACGGCAAGCTCAAATCGGGCGATGAAGCCATGGTCTATGGCGTCTTCAGTCAGGCCGAGCGCGGCCAATCCGAGAAGGGGCTCGCCGATACGCTCGAAAAGGCCGGCCTCAAGGTCGATCGGCTCGAGATCACCCAGGAGGCCAATTCCGACGTGTCGCTGGCGGTGCCGATCTTGACGGCCTATGTGCAGTCGCATCCGAAGCTGAAGGCGATCGGCACGCAGCACGGCGGCATCACCAGCATCCTCGCCGATGTGTTGA
>DASZFX010000136.1:0-12460 GCA_035939375.1 Roseiarcus sp. | reverse complement strand
GGTGAGCGGCCATTTGTCGAGGTTGCGACCTACCCTCACCCCGACCGTCTCCCGTAAACGGCAGAGGGGGCGCGTCGTGCGCTTTGCCAGCGGTTAGTACATTCGCGCGATGGCGGATTGAACCCTTCTCCCGCTTGCGCGAGAAGGCGGCGCGCAGCGCCGGATGAGGGTCGGTGAGCGGCCATTTGTCGAGGTTGCGGCCTACCCTCACCCCGGCCCTCTCCCGTAAACGGCAGAGGGGGCGCGTCGTGCGCTTTGCCAGCGGTTAGTACATTCGCGCGATGGCGGATTGAACCTTCTCCCGCTTGCGCGAGAAGGCGGCGCGCAGCGCCGGATGAGGGTACGCCCCAGCGTTTCGAGTCTTAAGCTGTGATCCTACACCCTTAGCGGCATCAGTACGTATAGCGCCGCCGCGCCGTCGCGATCCTGGATGATCGTCGGCGAGCCGGGGTCGGCGAGCTTCATCAAAGCCGTGTCGCTGGCGAGCTGGTCGGCGATGTCGAGCAAATAGCGCGCGTTGAAGCCGATCTCGATCGGCGCCGAATCGTAATCGACTTCGATCTCCTCGCTGGCCGAGCCGGAATCGGGATTGTTGACCGAAAGCGTCATCTTGCCGTCGCCGATCGATAGTTTGATCGCCCGGCCGCGTTCGGAGGAAATCGTCGAGACGCGGTCGACCGCCGCCTGGAACGGCGCCTTCTCGACGACGAGGCGTTTGTCGTTGTTGGCCGGGATGACGCGGGCGTAATCGGGGAAGGTTCCGTCGATCAGCTTGGTGGTCAGCACGGTGTCGCCGAACTTGAAGCGCGCCTTGGCCGTCGACAATTCGACCGAGACTTCCTCCTCGACGTCTTCGATGAGCTTCTGGATTTCGTTGACGGCCTTCCGCGGCACGATGACGCCCGGCATGCCGGACGCGCCTTGCGGCGCCGGCATTTCGACACGGGCGAGCCGGTGACCGTCGGTCGCCACCGCCCGCAGCATGATGGCGCCGGCGACGTCGACGGTATGCATGTATATGCCGTTGAGATAATAGCGCGTCTCTTCGGTCGAGATGGCGAATTGCGTGTTGTCGATAAGCTTCTTGAGATCGAGCGCGCCGAGAGAAAAACGATGCGTCAATTCGCCGGTCGCAAGGTCGGGAAAATCGGAGGCGGGCAGCGATTGCAAATGAAAGCGCGATCGACCGGAGCGCAGCAGCAACTGGCTGGTCTCGCCGGTCATGTCGAGCGAAATCTGCGCCCCTTCCGGCAATTTGCGCACGATCTCGTAGAGGACATGGGCGGCGACGGTGGTCTCGCCCTCCTGGGCGAGATCGGCTGGCGCTGATTCGGTTGCTTCGAGATCGAGATCCGTGGCTTTCAAGATCAATTGGCGCTCGCGCGCCTGGAGCAGCACATTCGACAGAATCGGAATCGTGTTGCGCCGCTCGACGATGCGATGCACGTGCCCCAGAGCTTTGAGCAGGGCGGTCCGCTCCAACGTCGCCTTCATCGCAGCGTCTTTTTGATCCCAAAACACACGAAGCGCCGGAGCTTATCCGACGGTCGCGCGACTGTGGCAAGGGGGGCGCGTCAGCGCAAGGGCGCGGCGCCGACGTCCCCAGCGGTTTTGGCCGATTGTCGCGGCCGATCGCCCCTGCGACTTAACGCGCCCTTAAATCGCCGCCTTTAGCTTCGAAGGCGTAAGGTTGGCAAGCGCGTGTCGCGATTTGGGGTCCCTCGGCTTGACGCCGGCGGGCCTCTTGGACCTTAAGGGGCGGGTCTCAAGCATGTTCGGCCTCGGGCGCAAGCGAAAGCGCGAGCGGATTGAGCCGAGGCTGGACGATTCCCGGCGCGGCAGGCTGGCCGATCTCCGCGCCGACCCTGAAGATCGTCCGAGCCGAGCAAAAAGCGCCGTCAAGCCGCGCGCGAAGGCCATCCCGCGAGCGAAAAGGCCCCGCGGCGGCGAGCGC
Organism: Roseiarcus sp.; assembly: GCA_035939375.1. Classification (GTDB taxonomy): domain Bacteria; phylum Pseudomonadota; class Alphaproteobacteria; order Rhizobiales; family Beijerinckiaceae; genus Roseiarcus. The sequence continues at coordinate 10,506 of DASZFX010000136.1, read as the reverse complement.
TCCAGAATCGGCCGGGCCCTCTACTGGTTCTTCGTCCTCGGCGTATGGGGCGTGATCGGCGTCGCCGGCCTCTTTGCCTATTACGCGAGCCAGTTGCCGCCGATCGACCAGCTCGCAGTGCCGAAACGACCGCCGAACATCGCCATTCTCGCGGAAGACGGCGCGCTCCTCGCCAATCGCGGCGACACCGGCGGGGCGGCGGTGCATTTGAGCGAGTTGCCGCCCTATCTGCCCAAGGCTTTCGTCGCCATCGAGGACCGGCGCTTTTATTCGCATTTCGGCATCGATCCGATCGGCATTTTCCGCGCCATCGCCCGCGACGTCGTCGGCCGCGGCGGCATGGAGGGCGGCTCCACGCTGACCCAGCAGCTCGCCAAGAACCTCTTCCTGACCCAGGAGCGCACGCTCTCGCGCAAGATCCAGGAGGCGATCCTGGCTTTGTGGCTGGAGCGCAAATATTCCAAGGACCAGATTCTAGAATTGTATCTCAACCGCGTCTATTTCGGCTCGGGCGCCTATGGCGTCGAGGCGGCGGCGCAGAAGTATTTCGGCAAGAGCGCGAAATTCGTCACCCTGTCGGAAGCCGCTGTCCTCGCCGGGCTGATGAAGTCGCCGTCGCGGCTCGCGCCCAACCATAATCTCGAAGCGGCCAACGCCAGAGCCGCTCAGGTCATCACGGCAATGGCCGACCAGGGCCATATCACCGAGGCGATGGCCAAGCTCGCGCTGGCCAAGCCCGCCGAGGTCGTCAAGGAGAAGGGCGCCGGGTCGATCAATTACGCCGCCGACTATGTGATGGACATGCTCGACGACACGGTCGGCGCGATCGACGAGGACATCGTCGTCACCACGACGCTCAACCAGCATATGCAGGCCGACGCCGAGCGCGCATTGACCGAGGAGCTGAACGCCAAGGGCGACAAATTCGGGGTGAGCCAGGGCGCCCTCGTCGCGCTTGATCCGAACGGCGGCGTCAAAGCCCTGGTCGGCGGGCGCAACTACGCCGACAGTCAGTTCAACCGCGCGACTTCGGCCAAGCGCCAGCCGGGCTCCGCCTTCAAGCCCTTCGTCTATCTCAGCGCGCTGGAGAGGGGCCTGACGCCCGAGACGGTGCGCGACGACGCCCCGATCACCATCAAGGGCTGGAGCCCGGAGAACTATTCGCGCGAATATTTTGGCCCCGTCACGCTGACCAAGGCGCTCTCCCTGTCGCTGAACACGGTGGCGGTGCGCCTTGGCCTGGAAGTCGGGCCGAAGACCGTGGTCAAGACCGCGCATCGCCTCGGCGTCGCCTCGGACCTCGAGCCCAACGCTTCGATCGCCTTGGGCACATCGGAAGTAACGCCGCTCGAACTCGTCGCCGCCTACGCCGCCTTCGCCAATGGCGGCATCGGCGTCCAGGCCCATGTCATCGCCAAGGTGCGCACCGCTGGCGGCAAGCTGCTCTACACGCGCAAGAACGCGAGCTTCGGCCGGGTCATCGAGGCGCAATATGTGTCGATGATGAATACGATGATGGAAGAGACGCTCCTCACCGGCACTGCTCATAAAGCCGAGCTTCCCGGCTGGCAGGCGGCCGGCAAGACCGGCACCAGCCAGGAATGGCGCGACGCCTGGTTCGTCGGCTACACCAGCTATCTCGTGGCCGGCGTCTGGCTCGGCAATGACGACGGTTCGCCGACGAAGAAGACGTCGGGCGGCAATCTTCCTGTCGAAATCTGGAGCCGCTTCATGAAGGCGGCCCTCCAGGGCGTTTCGCCGGCCGGCCTGCCCTCGGGCGGCGCCTGGCGACCGGAGATCTCGCCCGACACTCAAGCCCCGCCGTTGCCGCCCGTCGACATCGCCTCCGCCCCAACGCCGCTGGCGGCGCCGCTCGCCGACGCCGCGCCGAGCCAGCCGGCGATCATCAATCGCGCTGCGCAAGCAGCGCCAAGCGCGCCGGTTCCTGTACGAAGCAACGTGCTGTTGCCTCCCGCGTCGATCCCCAATGTCGGCGATCCGAACACGCCGCGCGCCGGGCCGGCGCCGCGCAAAGAAAAGTCGTTCCTCGACAAATTGTTCGGCGGCGCGTAAGCGGCTCTCAAGGCTCTGCAAAATCCATCGCCCTTTGCGACCTTTCGCGTTGCGGAGGGTTCGGATCGAGAAAGGACGAAGATTGTTTCCGCCGCAGCGCATCGTCTGCCTGACCGAAGAGACGGTCGAGACGCTGTACCTTCTCGGCGAACAGGCTCGGATCGTGAGGATTTCCGGCTATGTCGTGCGCCCGCCCGAGGCGCGGCGCGAGAAGCCGCGCGTCTCGGCTTTCACATCCGCCGACATTCCGAAAATTCTCGCCCTCGAGCCCGATCTCGTCCTCGCTTTCTCCGATCTCCAGGCCGATATCGCTGCAACCCTCATTCAACGCGGCGTTGCGGTTCACGCCTTCAACCAACGCAGCGTCGGCGAAATCCTCGAGATGATCCGCATGCTCGGCGCCATGGTCGGCTTGCCCGAGCGCGCCGACCTCCTGGCGCGACAATTGGCGGCGGGAATCGCGGCGGCGCCGAAATGCGCGATCCGCCCGCGCGTCTATTTCGAAGAATGGGACGAGCCGATGATCTGCGCCATCGCCTGGGTCTCGGAACTCATCGAGGCAGCCGGGGCCGAAGATATTTTCGCCGAGCGCGCCCACGGCAGGTCGGCGAAGGAGCGCTTCGTCAGCGCCGAAGAGGTCATCGAACGTGCGCCGGACGTCATCATCGGCTCATGGTGCGGCAAGAAGTTCAGGCCGGAGAAAGTCATGGCGCGGCCGGGCTTTGAACGTTTGCCTGCGGCGCTGAACGGCGAGATTCACGAGATCAAATCGTCGCTGATCCTGCAACCGGGGCCGGCCGCTTTGACCGACGGCTTCGCGGCGCTTGCGAAAATCATTCGGCGCGTCGCTGAAAGCGCACCGCTCATGCGCCGGCGGTCGGCATGAAGACCTTTTTCAGCGCCGCCGCGCCGCCTCTGGCCGCTTCTTTCGTCGGGTTGAACCCCGCGGCGAGCATCCTGCGTCCCAGCATATGTTCGGCCGGGCTGTTGACCGAATCGATCGCGACGAGCCGCGAACCGCTGAAATGAAAGACCGAGAAGCGATCGCCGTCGCGATCGCCCGATAGTACGTAATCGTCGGCGGCGAAGGACAGTCCGACCATCTGCAATTTGATATGTTGCTGGTCCGACCAAAACCATGGCGCGGCGCGATAGGGCTCGCCGCGCCCGACGATCGCCTTGGCGACCGTGCGGCCCTGGTCGGTGGCGTTCTGCACCGATTCGAGGCGCAGGCGCCGCCCCGCGCTCCAATGCGGATAAGAGACGCAGTCGCCGATGGCAAAGATGCGCGGATCGCTGGCGCGCAGATGTTCATCGACCGTGATTCCATTGTCGACGGCGAGCCCCGCCGCTTCGGCAAGGGCGACGTTCGGCGTCATGCCGACGCCGACGACGACAAGGGAAGCCGGCAGGCGCCGTCCCGATTGCGTGACGACCGCGCCGACGCCTGCCGCGTCGCCTTCGATGCGCGCGACGCTTTCGCCGGTGAGGACTTCGACGCCCCAGGATCGATGGCGCAAGAGCATATGATCCGACACGAGCGGCGCGAGGGCGCGCCCGAGCACCCGCGGCATCGCCTCGATCACCGTCGTCTTGGCGCCGAGCCCGACAAGCGTCGAGGCGACCTCCATGCCGATGAAGCCGCCGCCGATCACCACCGCTTCGCCGCCTTTGTTCAGCGCTTCGCGCAAGGCCTCGGCGTCGGCGAGCGACAGCAGCGAATGGACGCCCGGCAGATCGGCGCCAGGCGCCGCAAGGCGGCGCGGCTTGCCGCCGAGCGCGAGCACCAGATGAGAAAATTCGAGCGCGCCGCCGCCGGTAAGCGCGACCCGGCCGGCGTCGAGATCGATCGCGTTCGCCCGCGTCTCCAACAGAAGCTCGATCGCGTGATCGGCGAAGAATTTCGGACCGCGCAGGAATTGCGGGCCGGTCGTCGGGTCTTTGAGGAAGGCCTTGGAGAGGGGCGGGCGGTGATAGGGCGCGACGCGCTCGTCGCTGACGAGGGTCACGCGCCCTTGAAAGCCCTCTTCGCGCAGGCTCGCCGCCGCCTGCGCGCCGCCATGACCGGCGCCAATAATGACCGCATGCTCCATGTCGCGCCTCTAAAGCCCCGAGCGTTCGCTCGCGCGCCGGCGTTCCATAGCCGAAGCGCCGGCGCGCCGACAGACGCCCGACAGCCGACGATCGTCGGCGCGGCCGTCCTAACCTCAATATGGCGAACCCGCCCGGCGGCTTGAGCCGCGCCGCCGCTCCGCCTATGGTTCGGCCCTCGCCAATCGAATCGTTCAAGGGCCGATGCGCCTATCCAGTATGACGGGCTTCGCCCGCGCGGCCGGCGCTCAAGGGGCCTATCGCTGGGTCTTCGAAGTCAAAAGCGTCAACGCCAAGGGACTCGATCTGCGCCTTAGGCTGCCGCCCGGCTTCGATCGGATCGAGAGCGAAGCGCGCGCCCGGCTCGGCAAGGCGCTTGCGCGCGGCGCGTGTTTTGCGACGCTCAGCGTGCAGCGCGAAGGCGTCGGCGCCGAGATCAAGATCAATGCGGGCGCGCTCGCCGCCCTCGCCGTCGCTGGCCGGCAGGCGGCGGAAGGCGCCGGGCTCGCCCCACCGACGATCGATGGTCTGCTCGCCGTCCGAGGCGTCGTCGACCTCGTCGAGTCGGAGGAGGAAGAGGCGGGCCTTGCCGCCGCTTGCGAAGGCGCGCTGAAAAGCCTTGACCAGGCGATCGCCGCTCTGGTCGCGATGCGCCAGGCCGAAGGCGCAGCGCTCGCGGCGTTTCTCGCCGAACGCCTGATCGCGATCGCCGCCTTGACCAAGGCCGCCGACGACAATCCCGGACGCCGCCCCGAAGCGATCCGCGCGCGCCTCGCTCAGTCGGTCGCCGCGCTTCTAGAGGCCGGCCGCGGCTTCGACGAGAACCGCCTTCATCAGGAGGCGGTGCTTCTGGCCGCCAAGGCCGATATTCGCGAGGAGCTCGATCGGCTGGCGACCCATGTGGCGGCGGCGCGCGAATTGATGAGCGCCGGCGGGCCAGTCGGCCGGCGGCTCGATTTTCTCGCGCAGGAATTGGCGCGCGAGGCCAATACGCTCTGCGCCAAGGCGAACGACGTCGCCTTGACTGCGATCGGCCTCGATTTGCGCAGCCAGATCGAGCAATTGCGCGAACAGATTCAAAATATCGAGTGAGCCCGCCATGGCGACCAAGCGACGCGGCCTCTTATTGATCCTCTCCTCGCCCTCAGGCGCCGGCAAGACCACGCTGACGCGCATGTTGTTGCAGGATAAGGCGCTTGATCTCACCCTCTCGGTCTCGGTGACGACGCGCGCGCGCCGCTCGTCCGAGGCCGACGGCATTCACTACCATTTCATCGGCATGCGGCAGTTCGAGGCGATGCGCGCGTCCGGCGATCTCCTGGAAGCGGCGCAGGTGCACGGCCATTTCTATGGCACGCCGCGCGGTCCCGTCGAGGCGGTCCTTTCGGAAGGCCGCGACATGCTGTTCGACATCGATTGGCAAGGCGCGCAGCAATTGCGCGAAGCGCTCGGCGCCGATGTCGTCAGTATCTTCATCCTGCCGCCGTCCTTACGCGAATTGCGGGCAAGGCTCGACCGGCGCGCCGAGGATTCCTCGGCCCAGATCGCCGCCCGTCTGGACAATGCGCGAAAAGAGATCGCGCGCTGGCGTCAGTACGACTACGTGCTGATCAACGACGACCTGCAGCGCGCTTACGCTCAGGTCGTCGCCATCATCGCCGCCGAACGGCTGCGCCGACCGCGCGCCGAGAAAGGCGTCGAGGAATTTGTCAGGCGCTTGCTTGAAGACTGAGCGGCGTCGCCGCCTCGCGCGGGCGGTTGAGCCAGAGCGCGAAGCCGGCCATGGCTATGGGTACGACCGCGACCCAACTGCCGACGATCGCGATCACCGCGCCGACGGCCCAAAGGATCGCCAACAGGTGTTCGATCAGCCCGACGAGCTTTGATTGCGAATGCCGGCGCAGCGCCATCGTGCGCCGCGCCGGCGCTTGACGCCACAAATTGAGCAGCGCGGTCGAAACGCCCGCGCCGAAGGCGAAAGCGGCGGCGCAGAAGGCGCTCCAGGGCGACGCCAACGCGAGGCCGATCAAAGGCAATGCAAGGAGCGCCAGGATCGGCAAGGCGATCGCCTCGATCTTGCGCCGCTCGATCTCGCCGCGGCTGACCGGCGCGGTCGCCAGGAATTCCGGCGCATCTTCGCCCGAGAGCGCGATCCACGCGAGCGATCCGGCGAGTTGGGCGGCGATGACGACGATCGAGGGCGCAAAAGCGACGCCGACCGAGCCGGTCGCTCCCCCATTGCGCCACAAGATCACGCTGACCGGCAAAGTATAGATGATCTGCAGCATGATCTGGGACATGAGCCAGGGATCGCGCCACAGAAGGCGGCGCTCCTTGGCGCGAAGGGTCGCGCCGAGGCTGGAGCGGAAGGTTCTCTCCCGCCTGTCGCTCGAACGCGCCGAAGGCGCGCCTGCCGAAAGGACCGCCGCAGCGGCGAAACGCTTGCCGAACGTCAATGCCGCGGCGCAAAAGACGGCAAGGCTGACGAGAGACCAACAGATGAGCGCTTGGGCGTCGCCCCCGGCCGCCAAAGCGGGCAGCCACAGCAACGAGGCGGGGTCGGTGAGGCTGACCGCGGCGGGGGGCGCCAGCGCCGCCATGACGGCGGCCCGGATCGCCGCCGGCAGCATGCTCAGGGCTTGCAACCCAAGAACGAAGCAGGCGCCGATCAGCGTCGCGGCGATCTGCGAGGCGAGGCGGGCGCGGCGAGGCCCGAAGGCAAAGAACAGAATGAGCGCCAAAGCAATGCCGACGCCCGCGCCGAAGAGGCCTGTCGCGGCAAGCGCCGGATAAAGCGCGAGCCAGCGCCAATGGCCGAGAAGCGCGTTCATGTTGGCGAGCGGCAGCAAGAGAATGGCGACCGAGGCGACGCCGTCGCTGGCTATGGCGAAGGCGCGCGCGGCGAGGACGGCCCGCGCCGAGACGGGCGCGGCGAAGACAAGATCAAGATCGCCGCGAGTATAAAGCGCTCTGGTCGTCGCGGTCATCGCTTGGGCGATGATCCAGGGCAGCACGAAGAGCACGCCCGAGGCAAGATACGTCGGCAGCGCGCCGCCGGCCTTGGCCGTCGCATTCAGCCACAGCGCGGTCGGATAAGCGATCGCATGCAAAGCAAGGATCGCCGCGCCGATCAACAAGGCGACCTTGCCTCGCGAGAGAGAGCCGAACAAGCCTTCGAGGGAGCGCCAATGTTGACGCAGGTCGTGCGCGACGAACCAAGCGAAAGCGCCGGGCTTCAATCTCACGCGACGCGCTCCGCCGCGTCGTGCGCGTCCTCGCCGGTGAGGTCGAGGAAGAGATCTTCAAGGCTCGCGGCCTGCTCGCGCCGCGCTCCGCCGACCGCCCGCAACTCATCGAGAGTGCCTTCCGCGATCAGCCTGCCGCGCTGGATGATGCCGATGCGATCGGCGAGGCGCTCGGCGACTTCGAGAATATGCGTCGTCAGGATGATCGTCGCGCCATCCCTCACGCGGGCGACAAGCAGGTCCTTCACTTGCCGTGCGACGGCGGCGTCGAGGCCGGTCAGCGGCTCATCGAGCATCAGCAGCTTTGGTTCGTGAACAAGAGCGCCGGCGAGCGCGACTTTCTGCTTCATGCCGCGCGAGAAACCTTCACAGCGCTCGCTTCGGTGCTCCCATAGGCCGAGCGTCTCCAAGAGCCCATGGGCGAGGCGTTGCGCGCGCTGCGGCTCTACGCCCCAGAGGCCGGCGACGAATTCGAGATATTCCAGCGGATCGAGCTTGTCATAGAGCATCGGCTCGTCCGGCAACCACGCGATGATTCTTTTGGCTTCGATCGGCCTTCGACGCGCGTCGACGCCGAAGACCGCGATCTCGCCATGGTCGGGCTGAAGGAGGCCCGCGACGATGCGTAATGTGGTGGTCTTGCCGGCGCCGTTCGGCCCGAGCAGCGCGTAGAATTCGCCGGCCCGCACGTCGAGATTGAGGTCGGCGACGGCCGACTTGCCGGCGAAACTCTTGGCCAGGCCCTTGAGCCTTAGAGCCGATGGCGGCGTGTCGATCGCGCCCATTGAATGCCTCGCGGGGGTCGGCGCTCCGCCGGCCTTTGCGAGGCAGTCTTAAGGGCGGCGACTTGCGGCCGCGTTAACAGGCTTGGTGAATCTCGCAGCGGCGCGCGCCAAGGCGACAAAGCCCTCGACATCGACTTCTTCGGCGCGCGCGGTCCCCGCTATGGCGGCGGCGGCGAGCAATTCGTTGGCCTCGGCGCCGACGCCGGCGGCGAAGGCTTTCAGCGATTGGCGGAGCATCTTGCGCCTTTGGCCGAAGGCGGCCTGGGTCGCGGCGGTCAGGAGGCGAAGATCGCAAGCCGCGGGCGCGGCGCGGGGAACGAGTTCGACCACGCTGGAGACGACTTTCGGCGGCGGCGTAAAGGCGGCTGCGGCGACATCGAAGAGAATGCGGGCCTTGGTCCGCCACCCGGCGAGCACGGCAAGCCGGCCGTAGTCGGCCCGCTCTGAGGGCGTGGCGACGATGCGCAGCGCCACTTCGCGCTGGAACATCAGCGTCAGGCGCTCATAAAAGGGCGGCCACGGCTCGGCTTCGAGCCAATGGACGAGAAGCGCGGTCGCGATGTTGTAAGGCAGGTTCGCGCAGATGCGGATCCGCGCGCCTTCGGCCTTTGCGGCCAGCCCGCGATCTTCGAGGCTCAGCGCGTCGTCTTCGATCACCTCAAGGCGCCCAGGCCAATGCGCGCCGACCGCTTGCAACGCGAGAAGGCAACGGGAGTCGCGTTCGATGGCGATGACCTTTTTGGCGCCGGCGGCCAGGAGCGCCCGGGTGAGGCCGCCGGGACCAGGTCCGATCTCGACGACGACGACGCCTTCGAGCGGACCGGCGGCGCGGGCGACGCGGCCGGTGAGATTCAAATCGAAGAGGAAATTCTGACCGAGCGTCTTCTTCGCCGTCAGATCGAAAGCCGCGACGACTTCGCGCAGCGGCGGCAAGCCGTCCTGGGCGAGGCTCATGCCGAAGCAAGCCGCGCGGCAAGGCGCGCCGCCGCAACGAGGCTCGACGGATTTGCCCGTCCGGCGCCGGCGATGTCGAAGGCCGTGCCGTGATCGGGCGAGGTGCGGATGAAGGGCAGGCCGAGCGTGACATTGACGCCCTCGTCGAAGGCGAGGGTCTTTAGCGGAATCAGGCCCTGATCGTGATACATGACGATTGCCGCGTCGTATTTTTTTCGCGCGGCGGCATGGAACATCGTGTCGGCCGGCAAGGGACCGACGACGTCGATTCCCTCGCCGCGCAGCTCGGCGATCGCGGGCGCAATGATGTCGATCTCCTCGCGACCCATGGCGCCGCCTTCGCCGGCGTGCGGGTTGAGCCCGGCCATCGCCAAGCGCGGGCGCGCGATCTTGAAGCGGGATTTAAGATCGCGCGCGGCGATTCGGCTCGTCGTGATGATCGCTTCGCGGGTCAGCGCGCGCGCCGCCTCTGCGAGCGCCATATGGATTGTCACTGGAACGACGGCGAGTTCAGGCGACCACAGCATCATCACGGGATACGTCGGGCCGCCGCCCCATCGCGCGGCGAGCTCGCCGAGATATTCGGTGTGTCCGGGATGGCGAAAGCCGGCGTCATAGAGCACGCGCTTGGCGATTGGGTTGGTGACGATCGCGCTGGCTTCGCCCGCACGAACGAAGGCTGCGGCGCGCTCGATGGATTCCAAGATCGCGGCGGCGAATTTGGGGTCCGGCCTGCCGGGCGCTGCGTCGGCCTCGTGCGAAAGCGGAACCACAGGCAGAGCGTGATCGAAGACTTCCGCTGCGCCGGCGGCCTCCACCGCGATGATCGGAACGTCGAGACCGAGCCGTGTTGAAAGCGCGCCAAGCGCGCGCTGGTCGGCGATGACAAAGAAAGGCGCGCCGATGGCCTCGCGGCCGAGCCAGGCTTTCAGGACGAGCTCAGGGCCGATTCCCGCCGGATCGCCCATAGTGACGGCGAGCGGGCTGGTCGATGCGGCGGCGGTCATGATCCCGGCGCGCGCGCCTTCATGGCGCTCACTGGCTTGGCGCTCACTGGGGTGCAGTCGGCGGGGCCGGCAACAGGTCGCCGATGTTCTGACTCGCGCGCACCTCGCCGAGGGTCCTCAGTGTGATCTGCAAGAGCAGGGTCTGATCGTGAAGCGCCGGCGTCGAAGCGATTGGATCGGTCAGCGTCGACGTATAGCTCACGTTGACGGTGGTGCATTCATCGCTGTAGCCGAGGCCGAAGCCATAGCTCGGCGCGTAGAACACCGGCGTCGTTTGGCCCGGTACGTCATAGAGATGACGCGACATGTCGAACACCACCGTGCCGTTGACCGACCAATGGTCGGCGAACT
>DASZFX010000135.1:0-8821 GCA_035939375.1 Roseiarcus sp. | reverse complement strand
AACCCAGCACTTTTTTGGCCAGCGCAATATCCGGCTGTCTTTGCTTGGGATCATCTTGCGGCAGCGGCGCAAAGATGAGCTTTGACTTGCTCCCGGTCAGCGCCAGCACCTTTTCGGCGAGCTCCACCATCGTATATTCGCCGGGATTGCCGATATTGACCGGCCCGGTGAAGCCGGCGGGCGAATCGTTCATCATCGCAACCATCGCCTCGATCAGATCGTCGACATAGCAGAAGGAGCGGGTTTGCCCGCCGTCGCCATAGACTGTGATCGGCTCGCCGCGCAGCGCCTGGACGATGAAATTACTGACCACGCGTCCGTCGTTCGGATGCATGTTCGGTCCATAGGTATTGAAGATGCGCACGACCTTGATGTCGAGCTTGTGCTGGCGGTAGTAGTCGAAAAACAGGGTCTCGGCGCAGCGTTTGCCTTCATCGTAGCAACTGCGCGGGCCGATCGGATTGACCTTGCCCCAATAGCCTTCGTGTTGGGGATGAACCTCCGGGTCGCCGTAGACCTCGGACGTCGAGGCTTGCAGGATGCGCGCGCCGACCCTTTTTGCGAGGCCCAGCATGTTGATCGCGCCGTGAACGCTGGTCTTCGTCGTCTGGACCGGGTCATGCTGGTAGTGTACCGGGCTCGCCGGACAGGCGAGATTGTAGATCTGGCCCGTCTCGACATAGAGCGGGAACGTCACGTCGTGACGCAGCAGTTCGAAGGCGGGCTCGCTCAACAGCGGAGCGATGTTGCGCTTCGATCCGGTGAAGAAATTATCGACGCAGAGCACCTGCCGGCCGCTTTTGAGGAGCTTGGCGCAAAGATGGGAGCCCAGAAATCCCGCCCCGCCGGTGACGAGCGCGAGTTCATTGCCGACGTAACTCATTGACCCATCCTTTTTGGGCGCCCCGCCTTTTGATGGCTCTGACTTTGGGGGCCCTTGCAGCCGGAGCGACGGGACCGTTTGTGTCAGGCCTCGGCCGGATGCTTACGGCCCAAATCGCGGAAAATCCAGCCCGAATCCGAGCTAGGCCGGATCATGGGCGGGCCCGTTGGCGACTTGCGAAGTTGAAGAATTCGTCTTATCGGCTGGCGTTCGCCGCGCCTTCTCCTACGACGCGGCCGTTGAAGCGGGCGCATTGGGACGTGAAGCGGGCCTTCGACATCATCGTCTCTGCGCTGCTCCTGACGCTCGGCGCGCCGCTGCTCGCGGCGATCGCGCTCCTGGTTCGCGCCAGGCTCGGCGCGCCGGTCCTCTTCGTCCAGATGCGGCCGGGCCTGAATGGCGCGCCTTTTGCGATGCGGAAATTCCGCACGATGACTGACGCGCGCGATGAAAGCGGGGCGCTTCTCGACGATTCGGCGCGTTTGACGCCCTTTGGGCGATGGCTGCGATCGACGAGCTTGGACGAACTGCCGGAAGTGTGGAGCGTTCTCGTCGGCGACATGAGTTTCGTCGGCCCTCGCCCGTTGCTGAGCGAATATCTTCCCCTCTATAGCCCCGAGCAAGCGCGACGCCATCAGGTAAAGCCCGGTCTTACCGGCTGGGCGCAGATTAACGGGCGCAACGCCATCTCCTGGGAAGAGCGCTTTCGGCTCGATGTATGGTACGTCGATCACCAATCCTTTCTCCTCGACCTCAAGATCCTCGCCTTGAGTTTCGCCAAAATCCTCAGGCGCGAGGGAATCTCCCATGAAGGCGAGGCGACGATGCCGAGATTTTTGGGCTCTCTCGGCGAGACGGAACGACCATGAGCGCGCGCCTTCTCCTTCTCGGGGCCGGCGGTCATGGCAAAGTGGCGGCCGATTGCGCAGCGGCGCAAAAGGCGTGGTCGGGAATTGAGTTTTACGACGACCGCTGGCCCTCGCTTTCGACCTGCGCCGACTGGCCTGTCGTTGGCGCGGGCGCCGACCTTGTCGGCCGGGAGCGCAGCGCCTGCCAGGCCTTTGTCGCTATCGGCGACGCCGACACGCGCCTTGCCTGGATCGGACGTCTTCGCGAGGCGGGCTTCGACCTTGCGACGATCGTCCATCCTCGGGCGATCGTCAGCGCCCGCGCCTTCATCGGACCCGGCGGCCTCGTCGTCGCCGGAGCGGTTGTGAACATCGGGACGCGGCTCGAAGAAGGCGTCATCGTCAATACCGCCGCAACCATCGACCATGATTGCGCAATCGGCCCAGGCGCGCATATTTGCCCTGGCGCGCATCTCGCCGGCAATGTCGAGGTCGGCCGAGGCGCTAGGATCGGCGTCGGCGCGGCGGTGCGCGAGGGCGTCAAGATCGGGGCCGGCGCCGTGATCGGCGCGGGCGCGGCGGTGATTGACGATATCGCCGCGGGCGTGAAGGCCTATGGCGTGCCGGCGCGGCCGGCAAAGGCCCGAACGGAAGACGGACGCTGATATGCTGGAAACGCCGTTCACGCCATGGCCAAGCTTCTCCGAAGAGGAGATCGAGGCCGTCTCGCGGGTGCTGCGCTCAGGCCGCGTCAATTATTGGACGGGCGGCGAGGGCAAGGCCTTCGAGGAGGAGTTCGCCGAATGGTGCGGCGCGCGCCATGCGATCGCCCTCGCCAACGGCACGGTCGCGCTCGAAGTCGCCCTCCGCGCCTTGAAGATCGGACCGGGCGACGAAGTCATTGTGCCGTCGCGCACCTTCGTCGCGACCGCCTCGTCAGTCATCGCCTGCGGCGCCGTTCCGGTTTGCGCCGACGTCGACGGCGATTCGCAAAACATCACCGCCGAGACCATCGCCGCCATGCTGAGCGCGCGAACCAAGGCGGTCATCTGCGTCCATCTCGCCGGCTGGCCGTGCGACATGGACTCGATCATGGCGCTTTGCGAATCGCGCGGCCTTCTCGTCGTCGAGGATTGCGCCCAGGCGCATGGCGCGCGCTACAAGGGCCGCTCGGTCGGAACCATCGGCCATATCGGCTGCTGGTCCTTCTGTCAGGACAAGATCATAACCACCGGCGGCGAAGGCGGCATGGTCACGACCGATCGTCGCGACTGGTTCGAGGCGATGTGGGCGTTCAAGGATCACGGCAAGTCATGGAGCGCCGTTCACGCCCTTGAGCATCCTCCCGGTTTCCGCTGGCTTCACGAATCCTTCGGCTCCAACTACCGAATGACCGAGGCGCAGGCGGCGATCGGGCGCATTCAACTGCGGCGGCTGCCCGAATGGCGCCGCGCGAGGATCGAAAACGCGCAGAGGATCTGGGACGCGGCCGCCCAAATCCAAGGCCTGCGCGCGCCGACGCCGCCCAAGAGCTCCGATCATGCGGCGTACAAAGCCTATGTCTTCGTTCGTCCGGGCGCGCTTGTCGACGGCTGGACCCGGGATCGAATCGCCGCTGCGATCGAAGCCGAGGGCGCACCCTGCTATACCGGGTCGTGCTCGGAAATCTATCTTGAAAAGGCTTTCGTGGACGCCGGGCTTCAACCCAAGCGACGCTTGCCCGTCGCCAAGGCGCTGGGCGAGGAAAGTTTGATGTTTCTCGTTCATCCGACGTTGCGCGACGACGAGATCGGCAAGACATGTCAAGCTCTGCGCAACGTGATGGCGAAAGCGACGCAGAACTGACACTCAAGCGGACACGGAACGACCCCGATGGTCAGGGACATCAAGATCGCGCCGTCCATACTCGCCGCGAATTTCGCCCGGCTCGGCGAAGAAATTCGCGCGATCGACAAGGCCGGTTGCGATTGGATTCATGTCGACGTCATGGACGGCCATTTCGTGCCGAACATCACTTTCGGGCCGCGCGCCGTCGAAGCGGCGCGCGCCTCGACGAAGAAACCGATCGACGTTCACCTGATGATCGCGCCGGTCGATCCCTATCTCGAAGCCTTCGCGAGGGCTGGCGCCGACCGAATTACCGTCCACGCCGAGGCCGGGCCGCATCTCGATCGTACTTTGCAGATGATTCGGCTTCTCGGCAAGAAGGCCGGCGTCGCGCTCAATCCGGCGACGCCGGAAGACGCCGTCGCCTATGTCCTTCACCGCGTCGACACGATCCTGGTGATGACGGTCAATCCCGGCTTCGGCGGTCAGGACTTCATTCCGGCGACGCTCGACAAGATACGTCGCGTCAGAACGATGATCGGCGATCTGCCGATCGAACTGGAGGTCGATGGCGGGATCGCAGTGTCGAACGCGGCGCGCGTCGCCGGCGCCGGCGCAACCGTCTTCGTCGCTGGATCGTCGATCTTCGAGACCGGCGCCTACGCCCAGGCCATCGCCGATTTGCGCGCGGCCGCCGCCTCAGGGCAACGCGGATAGTTCAGAGCTTCTTGCCGTCGGGACCGAAGGTCTTCAAATAGGCGATGACGTTGTCGATGTCTTTCTGCGACGAAAGGCCGGCGAAAGTCATCTTGGTCTCGGGCACTTTCGCTTTCGGATTCTTGAGGTATTCCTGCAATGTCGCCTCATCCCAGGTGAGGCCGGAGTTCCTGTTGGCTTCGCTGTAATTGTAGTCGGGGTAGGTTCCGGCCTTGCGGCCGACGATGCCGTTGAGAACCGGACCGACGCTGTTCCTCGCGTTTTCGCCGGTCTGATGACAGGCGCGGCACTTGAGGAAGACCTTTTCGCCGGCGGCGGCGTCCTGCGCCGCCGCCGGCTCGGCGAGGCCGGCGACGGCCGACAGCGCAATGGCGAGGCCGCAGACTTTCAATGCGAGTCGATCCACCGCTTGCCTCCGGCGCGCCAAACATTTGCGGAAACGATCATGCCAAACTTGCCGTTCAGTCGGCACGTGACCCTTGGTCGCTGCGGAGCGGCTCAGGCGCTCCAGCAGAATCAATAGGTTAGCTCAAATCGGCCTCATGTTGCGAGCAACGCGGCCAAACCCGGCGCGGAGCCCTTCGGAGAAATGGATCCCGACGCGCTAATCCGTCTACGGACGTTCCTCGGGCATGGGCCGGCCTTTCCAAAAAGCGCGTCTCAATCATCGCGCCCTTGGGCGCCGCCTCTTACGCGCAAGACAGCGGCGGATATCGAGACACGATCCCAAGAGTCTTCGACATACAAGCGATCTGAGTCGGGATGACCGGCAAGATCGAATACATACACCACTCTTTCGCTGATCGATTGTCCGCCTCGTCGCTCATGAACGCGGAGGGAGCGCACGAACGTGGCGTTTCCGCCATGGAGCGTCTCAACCGCCCTGGCGAATTGTTCAGTCGAAGGCGTCTTGGTCATGGGCATTTCCCGATCGTCCCATCGGATCGGGTCGCACGAAGAGGCTGTCGGCGAGCCCTCGACGCGACATGCATCTTAGGATCGACGCCCAATGCGATGGGCAGCGAACCGAGCGCGGTTGACTCCGCGTCTCGGTTCCGATCGCATTTCCTTGATCAGAGCTTGGCCGCCACCGACTTGGTCTCGGTGTAGTGCTCCATCACTTCCTTGCCCATTTCTCGACCCCAACCTGATTGCTTGTAGCCGCCGAAGGGCCAGGCGGGATCGCCATAGTTGTGGCTGTTGATGCAGATCGTGCCCGCCCTGATCTTGCGCGCCATCATGTGGGCGACCTTGAGATTTCGCGTCCAGACGCTCGCTTGAAGACCATATTCCGTGTCATTGGCGAATTTCGCGACGGCGTCGAGATCGTCGTCGCTGAAGGACTGCACGCAGACCACCGGCCCGAAAATCTCCTCGCGCACCACGCGCATGTCGCGGTTGGTCTTTGCAAGAACCGTAGGCTCGACGAAATAGCCCTGGTTGCCTGCGACCTTGCCCCCCGTGACGACCTCCGCGCCTTCCTTTCGGCCGGATTCGAGGAAACCAGCGACGCGCTGGTGCTGTTCTTTCGAGACCAGCGGACCGAGATCCACATTCGGATCGAGTCCGTGGCCGATCTTGATCTTGCCGGCCTCTGCCGCGACGCCTTCGACGATGCGGTCATAGACCGATTTATGGGCGAAGAGACGCGAGCCAGCTGTGCAGCATTGACCCTGATTGTAGAAGATCGCGGACGCAGTGCCGGCGATCGCCCCTTCGAGATCGGCGTCGGGGAAGACGACCGCCGGTGACTTGCCGCCAAGCTCCAGCGAAACGCGCTTTAGGTTGCCCGCCGCCGCCTTGACGATGAGCTTGCCGACTTCGGTCGAGCCGGTGAAGGCCACTTTGTCGACATCTGGATGATTGGCGAGCGCCGCGCCTGCGGTCTCGCCATAGCCTGTGACGATATTGACGACACCGTCGGGAAATCCGGCCTCCTGAATCAATTCGCCGAAGCGCAAGGCAGACAGCGGGGTCTGCTCGGCTGGCTTGAGGACGATCGTGCAGCCTGCGGCGAGCGCTGGCGCCAGCTTCCAGGCCGCCATCATCAGCGGGAAATTCCACGGGATGATTTGGCCGACGACGCCGACCGGTTCGCGCAAGGTGTAGACGTGCCAATTGCCTGGGCTCGACACCTGGATCGTCTCGCCGTTGAGGCGCGTCGCCCAGCCCGCCATGTAGCGGAACATGTTGACAGAACCCTGCACGTCGTCGCGGCGGGCGTTGGTCACCGGCTTGCCGTTGTCGAGCGCTTCGATTTCGGCGAATTCGTCGGCGTGTTGCTCAAGGAGGTCGCCGAGCCGCCAGACCATGCGTGAGCGCTCGCCCGGCAAAATGCGCGGCCATGGGCCGGTCTCGAAGGCGCGGCGGGCCGCGGCCACCGCGGCGTCGATATCGGCTTTGTCGCCGGCCGGGACGTGGGCGATGATCTCCTCGGTCGCCGGGTCTTCGACCGGGAATGTCTGGCCGCTCTTCGCCTCCACCCATTTGCCGTCGATCAAGAGTTTGTGAGCCTTGGCCAAAAACGCCGTGGCGGCGGAGCCGAGCGACGGCTTGCGGATTGCGATCGTCATGGTGGACCTCCCGAATTCCTTGCAAAGCCTCGTTGGCCATCGGGCTATAGACTTCGCTATATCCCATGAAATATAACGAAACGCGACGCGTGGCTAGACTAGCAAGTACCCTTCAACCGGGACGAGGCAGCTGCGTTGGACGCAAACGCCTTTCGTCAGCGCCAGGGGCCAGGGCGGGCTGTTGGCGACGGACACGCGACCCTCGGTCCCAATCTTACACGCCGCCTTCCCGCAGCGTCTTCAAGGCGAAAGCGGCAAAGACGCCGGCGAGCGCGAGCGCCATGGCGAACCACGTCAAGGCGTAGCTGAAATGATTGTTCGGAAAGGCGAGGATCGTTTCGCCGCCTTCCGGCAGCACGGAAGGATCGGGGCCGGCGGCCGCGTCGATGGTGAAAGGCGCGACGCGTTCGAGCTTCATCGCTCGGGCGATCGCCGATGGGTCGCGGGTGAACCATTCGCCGCGGGCCGGATCGTCGGCCGGCGTGAACCAGTTGCGCGGTTCGCTCGCGCGCATCAGACCGACGACCTCGACCGATCGAGTTCCCGCCTCGTCCCCGCGTGCGGTCGCGTCCTTCCTGTCGCCCGGTATGAAGCCGCGATTGACGATGATGATCGCGCCATCGGCGAGAGTGAGCGGCGTCAGGACCAGGTAGCCGGGACCGCCATAGCGCCCGCGCGGGTTTTCAAGAGCGCGGAAGACCAGAGCCTGATGCGCGAAGTCGAACGTTCCGGCGACGCGCACATGGCGATATTCGTATTCAGCGGGATTGAGGCGCGGCCATTCGGCTTCCGGCGGCGGCGCGACGGGCGAGGCGCCGACCCGCGCGGAGATTTCCGCGATCAGCGCCTCTTTCCAAGCCAGGCGATGCAACTGCCAGACGCCGAGCGCGATCAGAATCGCAAGGCCGATCAGCGTAAACAACCCCGGCCAGATCAATGACGAGACAGGGCCGCCGCGCTTCGCCACCGGCTTTCAGCCTCCCAGGCGGCCTTCCGCGGCCTTGTTGCGATATTGCAGGGCGATCAGAACGCCCTTGAAGGGCCGCAGCAAGCCAAGGCAGACGATGACTGTCAGCGGCAGGAACAGAACCATGTGAAGCCAGAAGGGCGGCTCGTAGACGATTTCGGTCCATAGCGCCGCGCCAAGAACGATAAAGCCGCCGATCAGGGCGATGAAAACCGCCGGGCCGTCGCCCGAATCGGCGAAGGAGTAATCAAGGCCGCAAGAGGCGCAACGCGGGGCGGGAGCGATGAAGCCTTGGAAGAGCGGCCCCTTGCCGCAGCGCGGGCAGCGGCCGGCGAGGCCTGCCGCGAAGGGGGAAACCTGGGCGCGCTCGGCTTCGCCCTTTGTCATCGAACCCACCGACGAACTTCAGCCGTGCGGCGCAGAAACGCCGATCAACCGCCGCCCGTCGCTCCTTCAATCGTCGCGCCCCACGAGCCCCAGACATAGATGCAAGAGAACAGGAACAGCCAGACCACGTCGACGAAGTGCCAGTACCAGGCTGCAAATTCGAAGCCGAGATGCTGCTTCGGCGTGAACTGGCCGGCATAGGCGCGGAACAGACAGACGATCAGGAAGATCGTGCCGATGATGACGTGCGCGCCGTGGAAGCCCGTCGCCATGAAGAAGGTCGCGCCATAGATGCTGTGTTTGAAGGCGAAAGGCGCATGCGCATATTCCCAGGCCTGCACCCCGGTAAAAGTAAGGCCAAGCAAGATGGTGAGCAGCAGGCCGACCTGCAGACCCTTACGGTCATTGTGCAGAAGCGCGTGATGGGCCCAGGTGACGGTCGTGCCCGAGGTTAAGAGGATCAGCGTATTGAGCAGAGGGAAATTCAGCGGATCGAGAACTTCGATCCCTTTCGGCGGCCAGACCCCGCCGGTAAAGGCGACGCGTGAATATTGAATGGTCTCGTTGGTGAAGAGCGAGGCGTCGAAGAAGGCCCAGAACCAGGCGACGAAGAACATCA
>DASZFX010000134.1:0-2254 GCA_035939375.1 Roseiarcus sp. | reverse complement strand
AAGGACCGCTCGTCGCGAAACGCCGTCTCGCGCAGCCGCATGAAGCGCTCGATATACCATTTTTCGAGCAGCGCCTCGTCGGCGTCGAGGAAGACCGAGAAGTCGAAGAAGTCCGAAACGAAGGGGATTTCCTTGTCGCCGCGCGGGCGATTCGGCAGGAGCACGTTGAGCCCCTCGACGATGAGAATGTCCGGCCGGTCGATGACGATCTGTTCGCTTGGCACAACGTCATAGACGAGGTGAGAATAGACGGGCGCGACAACGTTGTGCTTGCCGGCCTTGACGTCCGACAGGAAGCGGATCAGCGCCGAGCCGTCGTAGCTTTCGGGAAAGCCCTTGCGCTCCATGAGGCCCTCGCGAATGAGCGTGGCGTTGGGACGCAGGAACCCGTCGGTGGTGACCAGCTCGACCTTCGGCGTATTGGGCCAGCGCGACAGCAAGGCCCTCAAGACGCGGGCGGTGGTCGATTTGCCGACCGCGACTGAGCCGGCGATACCGATGATATAGGGCACCTTGCCGTCTTCCGCGCCGAGGAAGCGCTGCGTCGCCTTGAACAGGCCCTGCGTCGCCGCGACATAGAGCGCGAGCAAGCGCGAAAGCGGCAGATAGATCGCGATCACCTCCTCGAGCGAGATCGGATCGTGCAGCGATTGCAGCCGGCGAAGATCCTCGATGGTCAAGGTCAGCGGCGTATCGGCGCGCAGCTTGGCCCATTCCTCGCGCTTGAAGCGATGATAAGGCGAGGCGAGCGTTTCCGTCGGCTCGGCGAAAGCGGGATCGCTCATCAAGCGCTCGGATGTTTCGAGCCGACCACGCGCTTATTTCCCGCGCGCAGTCTTCTCCTCATGGCCGGAGCGCTGGGTTCGTCGCTCCAACTCATCCAGGACTTCGGCAAGTTTGACGCCCCGCGCCTCAAGGACAACCAGCAGATGATATAGCACGTCCGCCGCCTCGGCGCGCAAAGCCGAATCTTCTTGCCCCGTTGCCGCGATGATGAATTCCACCGCCTCTTCGCCGAACTTCTTCGCCGCGCCGATCGGGCCTTTGTCCAGCAGCGAACGGGTATAGGACTTTTCCGCGCTCGCCGAGGCGCGTTTCGCGATGGTGCGGGCGAGGTCGTCCAGGGAAAACATCGGAATGGGGGGCTTTTCTTTAAGGCGTTCCGCAACGCGACATTGTGGCCGGCTCGGGTGGCGATGTCGAGACGTGACAGGGCGGGACGGGACCGGACCAAGGGCTTGAATGGCCCAATGGTCTAACCGCCGGTTTTGGCGTTCCTTCGTTCGTGGCTTCGGAGCACGGCGGCAGCGTCACATTCTCCGCGGACCGTCCTTGCAATCTGAGCGCGTGGGTCCCGTCAAGACCGCGGCGCGGCCGTCGCCTGATAGAGTATCCGCTTCTGCTCGACTCTTGCCCGAGCGAGCGAATCAAGGATGAGCCCGCAGCAACCCATCAGGGCGGCGCAAAGCGTCAGGCCGGTGCAAAGGATCACCGTCGGCACGCGCGGAACCAGGCCGGTCTCGGCGAAGGTGCCGACGATCGGCGCAGCAAGGACGATCGCCGTCAGCATCGTCATGGCGGCGAGCGAGCCGAAGAACAGACCCGGCCGCGTCTCTTTCAAAAGCAGCGCAAAGGTCAGGAGGATGCGCGCGCCGTCGCGAATCGTGCGCAGCTTCGAGGCCGAGCCCGCTTCGCGCGCGCCATAGGGCAGGGCGAATTCGGCGGTCGGCAGTTTGAGCTGGCTTGCGTGAACCGACAATTCGGTTTCGATCTCGAAGCCGGAGGATAGCGCGGGGAAGCTTTTGACGAAACGGCGCGAAAACGCGCGGTAGCCCGAAAAAATATCGACGAAACCGGCGCCGAACAACGCCTTGTAGAGGCGGTTGAACAGGCGATTGCCGACCGCATGGCCGCGGCGATGGGCCTCTTCATAGACTTCGGCGCGCGCCCCGATCGCCATGTCGACATTGCCCTCGGCGACGGCGGCGACCAGCCGCGGCGCCGAACCGGCGTCATAAGTGCCGTCGCCGTCGGCCATCAGATAGATGTCGGCGTCGATGTCGGCGAACATCCGGCGCACGACATTGCCCTTGCCGGCGCGCGCCTCGAAAAAGACCTCGGCGCCGGCTTCTCCGGCGATGCGCGAAGTGTCGTCGCTCGAGGCGTTGTCGAAGACGATCACCCGCGCCTCGGGGAGAGCGCTCTTGAATTCGCGCACCACGCGCCCGATCGACGCCGCTTCATTGTAGCAGGG
>DASZFX010000133.1:0-6838 GCA_035939375.1 Roseiarcus sp. | reverse complement strand
ATGCGGCGACCGCGCTAACCGCCCTCGTCAAGGATCATCCGCAATGGTGCGATGGGATCAAGGGCGCCGATCCGGATTGTCAGGCAACCATTTCGCGCGCGCTCGACCAGGCCCTGGACAAGCTCGTCCAACGCGACGGCGCCGACATTTCGAAATGGCGATGGGGCGACGAGCATGTCGCCGTGCTGACGCACAAGCTCTACAGCCATCTGCCGCTGCTCGATCGTCTGAGCGACTTGAGCGTACGCAGCAGCGGCGATTTCTACACGCTCAATCGCGGCGGCGCGCACCAACCGCTGAACGATCGTCCTTTCGCACGCACGCATGCGGCCGGGTATCGCGGGATCTATGATCTGGGCGATCCAGATAAATCGCGCTTCATGATCACGACGGGAGAATCGGGCCATATATTCTCGCCGCATTACGGCGATCTCGTTCCGCTGTGGAACGACGTCAGGGCGATCACGCTCGCCGGCTCGGAGGAGGACTTGAAGCGACGCGGCGCGAGCGAATTCGTCTTCAGCGCGAAATGACAGGCCGCCAGCACCGCGCTCGCTGGGACCCTTGCCGGCGCGGCAGTTGGGCTCGCGCCGTTCGATCGAAGCGATAGGGAGCTAAAGGGTGAGGACAGCCTATTTCGAAGGTCCGACCGGATCGCTCGCCTATCACGAAACGCCGGGGTCAGGCCGGCCGGTCGTGCTCGTCCACGGCAATTCGGCGTCAAGCAAAGCCTACATCCGTCAGTTGACCGCTCCGCTCGGCCAGTCGCGACGCCTTGTCGCCTTCGATCTGCCCGGTCACGGCCAATCGGACAATGCGGACGAGCCATCGCACTACTCGCTTCCCGGTTACGCCGGCGCGATGATCGCCTTCGCCAAGGGATTGGGCCTCGAAGAGGCGGTCTTCGTCGGCTGGAGCCTCGGCGGGCATATCGTCCTCGAGGCCGCGCCCGACCTGCCGAAAGCCGCCGGTTTCGTCATTTTCGGGACGCCGCCGCTCGCCTTTCCCCCGGCGATGGACAAAGCCTTCTTGCCCAACCCGGCCATGGGCGTGGGCTTTTCGGCGGAGGTCTCCAGGGAGCAGGCGGAAAGCTATGCGACGTCGGGTTTCAGGCCCGGCTACGCCGACATTGCGCCCTCCTTCGTCGAGGATATTTTGCGCACCGACGGGCGCGCGAGAGCTGGGCTCGCCGCCAGCATCGCGCCCGGCGGCTATCGCGACGAAGTCGAAATCGTCGCGAAATTGTCGCAGCCCCTCGCGGTGTTGCACGGCGCTGAAGAGCAGCTCGTCAACCGCGCCTATTTCGAAACGCTGACCATGCCGACGCTATGGCGCAATTCCGTCCAGGTGATAGTCGGCGCGGGGCACGCGCCGCAATGGGAGAAGGCGCAGGCGTTCAACGCGCTGCTCGACGCTTTTGTGGAGACCTGCGGCTGAACGCCGCCGATTTTCTTTTAGCGCGAGGAAAGCGCCGATGGCGTCGCCGCCACGGACTCGACCGCCTTACGGAATGCGCCGTCCACCGACACCGCGAAATTATAATGCTGCGGCGAAAAGGGCAGCGCCTGATCGGGCGCGATCGAGCGGTAGCCGACGAACACGCCGACAAGGCGGCCGTTCGGGGTAAGCAGCGCGCCTCCCGATGCGCCGATTCCGGCGCCGCAATCGAACGAGAATTCCCGCGTACCCTCGGCGCCGGCCGACAGAAGGTCATGCAGCCTGCAATCCTCCATCGACATGACCTTCCCGGAGCCCCAGTCGCTGTGGCCGCGCGCGACAAATTCGATCGCCGAGCCGGATTGCGCGCGCGGCCCGAGCGCATAGGGCGCCGCGCCGACGACCGGGCGCATCAGACGCGCCACGGCCCAATCGTGCACCGCGGAATGAGCATAGGGATCCTTATCGCCGACGATGACCGAAGAGACGTCGATCGCCGTGGTCACTTCCTGGCCCGCGATGGTCGCCGAAAAAATGCAATGGCCGCTGTCGCCGCGCAACTGGCCATGCTCGTCGAACAGCACATGGGCCGCCGTGGTGATGACGTTGTCGGAGACGGTCAATTGACCGGCGCCGCGCGCAATGCCGCAATGGATGACGCCCGAAGCGGCGTGACGGCGGGTGACTTCGCCGGCGTCCAGATGATTGCGCGTTGCAAATTCCTGCGCCGTCAGGCGGGTTTCAGGCCCGAAGACGACGACCGGCGTCACCGGCAAAAGATTGAGCGCAGCGACGCGTGCAGCGCCGATCGGCGCTGCGTTCGATCCACAGGCGAAAACACAAAAGCCCGCTACAAAAGCCGCGCGGATGGTAAGAAGAAGCATCGGCAAGAAGCCTCCCGCCTGGCCCCCAAGACCAGTCCGGGAAGCGCCGGACGGCAAGATTGATGAAAGCGTGTTCAAGCGCAATAGGCAGCATAGAAATGCCAAAAGCTTTGACAAAAATGTCACGTCAGCGACGCGGCGCCGCCGCAATCGCGGTCAGCGCGCCGGGCGTTCGCGCCTGATGAATATCGCTCTCAAGACACGTTACGACGCACTGGTTGTGGCCGGCCGGCTCGAAGCCGATCCGGCGCAAAGCGCCATCGTCGACGAATTGACGGCGCTTGGCCGGCGATTGGAAGACTACAGCCCGCCGCGGCGCGGCAACGGATTTTCACGCCTCCTTGGCGTGCGCCCGATCGAGCCGCCGCGCGGGCTCTACCTTTATGGGCCGGTCGGCCGCGGCAAGACTCTGCTGATGGATCTGTTCTTCGATACGGCGCTGGCGGGGTTGAAGCGCCGCGTCCATTTTCACGCCTTTATGGCCGACGTCCACCAGCGCATCCATGCCTGGCGGTTGCGCCACAAGGCCGGCCAGGCCACCGGCGACGATCCGATCGCGCCCGTCGCGGCCGATCTCGCGAGCGAAGCGTGGCTCTTGTGCTTCGATGAATTCAGCGTCAACGACATCGCCGATGCAATGATCCTTGGCCGGCTGTTCGCCGCCCTTTTCGCCGCTGGCGTGATCGTCGTCGCCACATCCAATGTCGCCCCGGACGATCTCTACAAGGACGGACTGAACCGCGCCCTCTTCCTGCCCTTCATCGCGCTTTTGCGCGCGCATCTGATGATCCGCGAGCTGCGGGCGCGAACCGACTATCGATTGGAGAAGCTCGCCCGCGCGCCGCTCTATTATCATCCCGCCGACGCAGCGGCCAAGGCGGCGCTCGATAGCGCTTTCGCGCGCCTGACCGGTCATGCGCATGGAGCGCCTTCGACAATCGAGTTTCTCGGCCGCGCGCTGGAAATCCCGGAAGTGGACGACGGCGTCGCCCGTTTCGCTTATGGCGATCTTTGCCGGCGCCCGCTCGGCGCGCCGGATTTTCTCGCCATCGCTCGGCGCTTCCACACCGTCATCATCGACGATATCCCGATTCTTGATCCGGAGCGGCGCGACGAGGTCAAGCGCTTCATCAATTTGATCGACACGCTCTATGATCAGCGGGTCAAGCTCGTCGCCTCGGCGGCGGCCGAGCCGGCCGACTTGTTCGCCGGAGCGGAAGGCTTCGAAGCCTTCGAATTCGCCCGGACTGCATCGCGCCTCGTCGAAATGCGCTCGGCCGACTATCTGTCGCTGGCGCATGGCCACGCCAGCGCGGCTGTCTCCGGCGATCTTGGCGGCCTCGTCGAAACGTGACGCGCCGCCGCCTGGATCGGCGAAGCATTTTGTGTGAGCATTGTCGGCCGGCCCGCGGGGGGCGCTGGAAGCCGAACATTGCCACGAACGCAATCAGCAGAGCCGGTCGAGGCGCGGGTGCTGGAAATCGCGCGCGCGCATGTGCGTCGATTCGGAGTGGCGCGCACGACGATCGTCGGCATTGCGCGCGAGGCTGGCATGACCCACGCCAACGTCTATCGCTACTTCCCCTCGAAGGAGGCGCTGTTCGAGGAAATGACCGCCTCGTGGCTGCGCCCGCTCGAGGCGCGCTTGCGCGAAGCGGCGGACGGCGCCGACCCGGCCTATGACAAGCTCGAGCGCATGCTGATCGCCATTCATCGCGCCTACCGCCAGAAGCTGGAAAGCGACGCCGCGCTCTTCGATCTTCTTGTCGAAGCCCTGGAGAAGGGCAAGGGCAGCGCCCGCAAGCACCGCGCCCGCGTGCAGGCCGACCTGCAACGCGTCGTCGAAGAAGGAATCGCCGCGGGCGCCTTCGCCGCGAATGATCGCCGTCGCGCGCTGTCGCTCGTCTTCGACGCCGCCCATCGCTTCATCCATCCGCTGGCCGTGCGTCTCGACGCGGCGACGCCGTCGGCGGCGTTGGAGGCGCGGTTCGAACGCATCATCGCGCTTGCCTTGCGCGCGCTGCGCTCGGGGAGGCTGTAAGGGGCGCGCGCCGCCCGCCCGAGCTGTGCTCGGTCGAAGCCAAGCGCGCTTCGCGCTTCGCTACGCGAACTTTGACTCCGCCGTTCGTCTCAGGCGTTTGGTTATCACGATCTTTGCTGACGAAAGCCGTCCAAGGGACGTCTTTTGCGCAGCAAGGATCATGACGGCCCAATAGCCGCGTCGGACCGGCGTTGGAAGCGCGGCGCCGCTTGACACGACAGGCCTCGCCTCCTCAAAAGGCGGCTCACGCCGCCAAGCGCAAACTCGAAAATCTCAAACGCCGCTCCCATGCCCCGCTACAAATTGACGCTCGAATATGACGGCGCGCCATTTGTCGGCTGGCAAAGGCAGGCCAACGGGCTCTCCGTGCAAGAGGTTCTCGAGGAGGCGATCTTCGCCGTCGCTGGCGAAGCGGCCACGGCTCACGGGGCGGGGCGCACGGACGCCGGCGTTCATGCGAGCGGCCAGGTCGCCCATATCGACCTTGCCAAGGCGTGGAGCGGCTTTCGCTTGAGCGAAGCGCTGAATGCGCTGCTCGCTCCAAGGCCCATCGCGGTCCTCGCCGCCGAGGAAGTCGCCCCTGACTTCGACGCGCGTTTCTCTGCCGTGATGCGCCATTATGACTATTGCATCGTCAACCGCCGCGCGCCGCTCGCCCTGGCGCGCGAGCGCGCCTGGCGCGTGAAGCGCCGCCTCGACGTCGCGGCGATGCGCGAAGGCGCGGCGCTTCTCATCGGACGTCACGACTTCTCGACCTTCCGCGACTCGCAATGCCAGGCGACGAGCCCGATCCGAACGCTGTCGCGCTTCGATATCGAGCGCGACCGCGAGGCGATCGAGATGCGGATCAGCGCGCGCTCGTTCCTGCATCGCCAGGTGCGCTCGATGGTCGGATCGCTCGAACATGTCGGCGCCGGAAAGTGGACGGTCAACGATTTGAAGGAAGCGCTGGAGGCGCGCGATCGCGCGCGCTGCGGACAGGTCGCGCCCGCTTGCGGGCTCCGCCTGGAGAGAGTCGACTACTGACGCCCGATGCGCGGACTGACGTCGCGATTGTCGTTCCCGCGCTGGCGGCAATGACAGGAGAGCAGTCCTTTGCAACTATCGAGGCGCGGCGAGGCGCCGGCGTCAGAAAGCCGCGAAATATCTTTCCAGCACGCGTTCATAAATCCGCGACAGAGCCTCGATGTCGACGGTGGCGGCGCGCTCGTCGATCCCATGCATCGTCTCGCCGACAAGGCCGAGTTCGACCACCGGACAGGCGTCCTTGATGAAGCGTGCGTCCGACGTGCCCCCGCTCGTCGAGAGCGCGGGCCGCAGGCCAACGACGTCATGGACCGCCTCGGCGACGAGATCGGTGAAGGCCCCGCTCGGCGTCAGGAACGCCACCGCATTGGTCGGATCGAAGGAGAGTTCGTAGCGCATCCGGCCGGCGGCCCGCGCGACCCGCTTTTCGATCTCGGCGCGCAAGGTCTCCGGCGTCCACATATCGTTGAAGCGGATGTTGAAGACCAGCCGCGCCTCGCCCGGGATCACATTAGTCGCGCGATTGCCGACATCGATGCTGGTCGCCTCCAGATTGGAGGCGTCGAAGCACGGCGTCCCCTCGTCGAGCGGCGGTCCGCTGAGCGCTTCGAGAATCGGCGCGAGCGCGCGCAAAGGATTGTCGGCGAGATGGGGATAGGCGACATGCCCCTGCTTGCCGATGAGCGCGAGGCGACCGGTCAGCGAGCCGCGCCGGCCATGTTTCATCATGTCGCCGAGCTTTTCGCGGCTCGTCGGCTCGCCGAGGACGCAGTGATCGAAGCGCTCGCCTTTGGCCAGCGCCCAGGCGATCAGCTTTGCCGTGCCGTTGACCGCGACGCCTTCCTCATCGCCGGTGATGAGGAAGCTGATCGAGCCCGAGGGCGCGTCCTTGCGCGAAACAAAGCGCAGCGCCGCGGCGACCGCGGCGGCGACGCCGCCCTTCATGTCCGCCGCGCCACGGCCCCAGAGACGCCCGTCTGCGACCGCGCCGGCGAACGGATCGAAACGCCACTGGGAGATCTCGCCCGGGGGAACGACATCGGTGTGGCCGGCGAAGACGAAATTCGGCGCGACCGACCCCCAGCGGGCATAGAGATTGTCGATCGTGGGGGCGCCCGGCGAGGAGAAGGCGACGATTTCGCTCGAAAACCCAGCCTCGTCGAGCAGACCTTTCAGGTAGCGGAGAGCTCCGGCGTCCGCGGGCGTGACGGAGGGAAAAGCGATGAGCGCACGGGCGATGTCGAGCGCGGAAGGCGGCGTCCCGGGCATGGGATCCTCCATCGGAGTGAACCCACCTCTCCAGGCAGGCGCGGCTCAGCGCGGCCGCATCTCGCGCACGACCGCGGCCCAGTCCAGCGCCACGTCGTAGATCGGCGGCTCCGTGTTCGAGAGCAGCGTCCAGAGCCCGGCGACCTGGCCGCGCTTCAGCGCCTTGACGAGCACCCTTCCG
>DASZFX010000132.1:0-2356 GCA_035939375.1 Roseiarcus sp. | reverse complement strand
GGGCTCATTTTCTCAACGGGCGTGGCCCCGGTTGAGGGCGCGTTCGAAGCCGCCGGTTTCGGAGTCGCAGGCGTCTGCCTGCTTCGTGGAGTGGCGGTCGCATGCGCCGGCCTCGGGTGGTTTGTCCTGTTTCCGCCGGCTGTTCGACCCAATGCTCTCACTTGCGTCCTGATCCGCTTCCTGCGCGAGGGTGCCAACGCGCTCTTGCCCATGACACAGGTCGGCGGCGAGGTGATCGGGGCGCGGGCGCTGATCCTGCGCGGGTTTCCCGCCTCTCTTTCCGCCGCAAGCCTCGTCGTCGACGTGCTCGTTCAGGCGGTCACGCAATTCCTCTTCGCCGCGCTTGGCGTCGCGATGCTTGCCAGCGCGGCCCGATCGAGCGCGGTCGGGGGGACGGTCGCGGCGGTCGTCGCCGTCGCCGCGCCGGCGCTCGGCGGCTTCTACTTCGTGCAGCAGCCGCCCGGCTTGCGGTTGGTCAAGACGGTCCTGGCCCGGGTTGCCGGAAAACGCGCGTGGCTCTCCTTCGGTGCGATCGAGGCGCTCTATTCGCAGCTGAGATCGATTTACGGGAACCGGAGCGGTCTCATCGCCGCATTCGCGATTCATTCAGCGATCTGGCTGTTCGGCGCCCTCGAAGTCTTGCTCATTCTGATCGCGATGGGGTTGCCGGCGAGCTATCCCGAAGCCTTGATCATCGAGAGCCTCCTGCAGGCGATTCGGGGCGCGGCCTTCGCCATCCCCGGCGCGCTCGGCGCTCAGGAAGGCGGCCTCATCGCAATTTGCGCCCTCTTCGGGCTGCCGGCCGAGGCAGCGATCGCCATGTCGCTAATCAAGCGCGTTCCCGATGTCGTTTTTGGCGTCCCGAGCCTGCTCGGCTGGCAAATGCTCGAAGGCTGGACGCTCTTTGCAGTCGATGACCCCCGCATTCCGGCTGGCGGCGGATGGCAATGGCTGAGGCACCCGTTGCCCGCGTCTGTCCGTTCAACGGCGACACCGCTCGCGCAAGCGCCGCCCCGCTCCCCGCTAAAATGACTATGACGGGTCGCAGCCCTGGGGTTTGGAGCGTTATCCGTGGCCGGAGCCATTTGAAATCGCAGTCGGCCAGCGGTTGGCCGCATGCAACACAATCCGCGCCGTCCGTCTGCTCCCTCCCTCGGGCGTCGCTCGTTGTGGGAGCTCGATTCGGCTTCCTGTCTCCTTGATTGGAAGCCTTCAGACTGGCGCGAACTCCGTCCCGACTCGCAGCATCGCGTGCATGATGATCGCGAGGCGGCGGGCCAGAGCGACCTTGGCCTTACGCGTCGTTGATCGCCTGGCGATCGCGAAGGCCCAGTCCTTGAGTTTGAGCTGGCCCTTATAGCGCGTCAGCATGACGTTGGCGGCCTCGTACAGGAGCGTTCGCACCCGCCGGTCGCCGCATTTCGAGATGCTGCCGACGTAGTCGACCTCCCCGGACTGATACCGCCTGGGGACCAAGCCCAGATAGGCGCCGATGTCTCGGGATCGGCGGATGCGCGAAGGATCGTCGATTGCGGCCACAAAAGCGAGAGCGGTCAGTTGGCCTACGCCTGGGATTGTCATCAGCCAGCGGCAGGGCGCCGAGGCCCTCGCCATCTGCCTCATGTCCGCGTCGATCGCCGTCCGCTCGCTCATCATCGCGCGCAAGAAGCTGGTCGGCCAGCGAGTGACCCTGGAAAATCAGATCCGAGGTTTGGCGGTCGTCTTCGGGATCCGGCTGCCTCGCGCGCTCACCGCCGCCTTCGTCGATCAGGCTCTCAAGGCAAGCGAGGGGATCGCGGGCCTCTCTGCCGCCATGCGAGGTCTGATTGCGGCGCGAACCGCCGTGATGACGGCGGTCGCTGCGATCGACGCGGACATGAGGCGGATGGCGAGGGCCTCGGCGGCCTGCCGCCGGCTGATGACAATCCCAGGCGTCGGCCAACTGACCGCGCTCGCCTTTGTGGCCGCGATCGACGATCCTTCGCGCATCCGCCGATCCCGAGACATCGGCGCCTATTTGGGCTTGGTCCCCAGGCGGTATCAGTCGGGCGAAGTCGACTACATCGGCAGCATCTCCAAATGCGGTGACCGGCGGGTGCGAACCCTGCTGTACGAGGCCGCCAACGTCATGCTGACGCGCTACAAGGGCCAGCTCAAGCTCAAGGACTGGGCCTTCGCGATCGCCAAGCGATCAACGATGCGCAAGGCGCGGGTCGCTTTGGCTCGCCGCCTCGCGATCATCATGCACGCGATGCTGCGAGACGGGACCGAGTTCGCATCGGCCTAGCCCCCGCACAAATCCACGAGACAGGAGGCCGAATCCAGCTCCCAAGAGGAGCGACGCCCTAGGGAGGGA
>DASZFX010000131.1:0-4919 GCA_035939375.1 Roseiarcus sp. | reverse complement strand
AGCCATCTCCAGGGCATGGGCGCGGCTCTCGAGCTGACACGGGCCGGCGATGACGGCGAGCGGCAGGCGCGCGCCGAAGCGGACGGCGCCCGCGCCCTGCCCGACTTCGACCTCCGCCTTGGCGCCCATCAGCCCGCTTCGCCCGCGACCGCCGCCGCAGCGCCCGCTCGACGCGCGCCCGCAGCGTGGAATCGCTCTCTTGAAGAAAGAGACGGCGCTAAAGATTGCTCTTCGCGCCGTTTGTCAAATCACGCCTGAAAGAGCCTCATGCGGCTCGAATTATTCCTGCGCCGGCGTGATCGGCTGATCGGGCGCCGCCGTCGCCATCGGGCCCGGTCCCGCGCCGTCGCGCTGATAGACGTCGGGACGGAATTGCACGACGCCGTCCGGCGTCGCCCAGGCGGTGATATAGACCCAATAGACATTGACCGGCTTATCGAGCTTTACGTCGAGCCGTTCGCCCGAATTGATCACCGCGTCGATCTGATCGCGCGACCAGCCCGGCGTGTCCTTGAGCAGCCAGGCGACATAGTCGCGCACGTCCTGAACGCGCACGCAGCCCGACGAGACGAAGCGGAAGTCGTCGCCAAAAATGCCCTTCGACGGCGTGTCATGCATATAGACGCCGTAAGGGTTGGGGATGTTGATGCGCACGAAGCCGAGCGAATTGATGTCGGCGCCGGTGTCCTGTCGGTATTTGTAATTCGTCGCCTCGAGCGAATTCCAATTGATCGACCGCGGCGAGACTTCTTGGCCTTCCTTGTTGAAGACGCGGATTTTCTCCGTGGTCAGATAATCGGGATCGGCCTGCATCTTGGGGATGAGGTCTTTCTTGATCAGCGACGGCGGCACGGTCCAAAACGGGTTGAAATTGATCTCGGTCGCCTTGGCCTGCATAATCGGCGACTGACGGTCGATTTTGCCGACGCCGGCGACATGGTGCGAATAGACGGTGTTGTTCTCGACCGTCTCGACCGCGGCGGCCGGGATATTCACCATCACGAAACGGTCGCCGAGATTGCCGGAAAAAGCGCGCAAGCGGACGATATTGGTCTGCAACTGGCGCAGCCTCGTATCGGCCGGGACGTTCAGTTCGGTGAAAGTCTCTTCGGCGACCACGCCTGTTGCGCCGATGCCGTGACGGAGTTGAAAGCGCTTGACGGCGGCCTGGACAAAGGAATCGAAGGCAGGCGAATCGCCGGCGACCGCGTCGAGATCGCCGGAGACGACGAGGCGTTGGCGCAACGCCTGCACCGCCTTGGATTTGACGCCGAGCTTCAGTTCATTCCCCGCGGGTACCGGCGCCCAGCCGCCGCGCTCCACAATGCCCTGATATTGCTGGATCGCTGCGTCCGTGGCGGCGAGAGTCTCCGGCGAAAGGACCGGGGTCGTCTCACGCGGCACGGTCAGGCGCTCGGAGGATTCGTAGCTCTGCCGCCATTCGGCTTGATCGGCAAATTGTTGCTGGGCGAGGCTTTGCGAACCTGAAAACGCCGTCAAGGGACCCGCCAGGGCAAAGGCGGCGACGGCGGAAAGGAACGCGCGACGACGGACGCGCGGATATTGTTCTTCTTGCATTGGCAGCGTGACCCCATGAAAAACGTCAAAACGAAAGCGCGGCCAAGAACCGCTCTGATCGCCTCAGTGCGACGACCGCCCTCCGCCAGTCGCCACAAGCGATTTTCCTATAGCGTCTTAGTTAAAGGAACCAAGCAGCTTGGCGATATTATGTCTTGGCCCGCGTGAAAAGGCCGCAGCCTCGTCATCACAGTAATTTGCGGGGAGGCTCGGCGCGAGCCAATTCGGCCCGAATGCGCATTGACAGCGCCCTGCGGGCCGCGCTCACCTGGCGATGATCGCTCCGGGAGACCCGAAATATGGAGATCGTCATACCAAGCGCCGCCCATATCGGCTTGTTCGTCAGCGCCGCCTTGGTTCTTCTGCTCATCCCCGGCCCGGCCGTTCTCTATATCGTCGCGCGTTCGGCCGAACAGGGACGGCTCGCCGGTTTCGTTTCGGACCTCGGCATCCATTCGGCGACGCTGGTCCATGTCCTGGCGGCGGCGCTTGGGCTTTCGGCGCTGCTTGCTTCCTCTGCAACCGCGTTCAGCCTCGTCAAATATGCCGGCGCCGCCTATCTGATTTACATCGGGTTTAAGAAGATATTCGGCCCCATCGAACCGGACGAGGCGGGCGGCGCGCTGAAGCGCTATCGACACGCGCAACTCTTCCGCGACGGATTTATCGTGAATTTGCTCAATCCAAAGACAGCGCTTTTCTTCTTCGCCTTCCTGCCGCAATTCGCCGAAGTCGGCCGCGGCCATCTGGCGATGCAGATCGCCTTTCTAGGCTTGCTTTTCACCGCCTTGGGTTTTGTCACCGACGGTTGCTACGCCCTGCTCGCCAGCGCCGCCGGCGAGTGGCTGCGACGAGGCGGCGGCTATCGTCAGTTCGAGCGCTACGCAAGCGGCGCGCTCCTGGTGGGGCTCGGCTTGACCGCGGTGGTCGCCGGAAATCACAAGAAATAGCCGACGGGGACCGCAGGTCGCCCAACGGCGCGCGAGGCCGGGCGTTGACGCCCGGCCTGGTTTCCGCTCGAAGCCGCTCGCTGCGGATCAGAGACGATATTTGATCTGATCGGTCCAGAACCGCTCGAGACGGGCGAGCGACTGGTTCATGCGCGTAAAGTCCTCGACCGCAACGCCGCCGATCTGTTCGACGGTGAGCGCGTGCTTCTCATAAAGTCCGGCGACGATCTTGTGGACCTCTTCGCCCTTCTCGGTGAGGCTGATGCGAACCGAGCGACGGTCGATGCGCGAGCGCGCATGGTGCAGATAGCCCATCTCCACCATTTTCTTGACGTTATAGGAGACGTTTGAACCAAGATAATAGCCGCGGGTCCGCAATTCACCGGCCGTCAGCTCCTTGTCGCCAATGTTGTAGAGCAACAGGGCCTGAACAGCGTTGACGTCGGAGCGACCGCGACGGTCGAACTCGTCTTTGATGACGTCGAGCAGGCGGCGATGCAGCCTTTCGACCATGCCGAGCGCCTCAAGATAAACTGGGCTAATCTCAGCAATTCGTTCGGATCGTCTTGTAGGTTCCTCTAGTTTAACCGCGTTCCTCATAGCACACCTGCCTGTTCGACTGCCCGTGATCGATTATTAGTTCGATCTTGCGATGCTAAGAACAGTAACACTTGCCAATGAAGACGAGTTTAAAAGTCAGGCTGAATCTATGGTTTCCTTTTTTGGGTAAACCTGAACTGAATCAAAGGCATTATTTACTTTGACGAAACCTTACCGACGCCCTATCGATTGGTCAGTTCCGCTCCCGCGCGGCCATGAAATTCAGCACGAAATAGACGACGATCAGCGCGAGATCGAGCGCAACGGCGAGGCCATTGGCGACGGCTGCGCGCGTTCCCAATACGGGCCCCGCCGCCTCCGTCGCCGCACAAAGGAGCCACAGAACGCCGCCCCAAGGCGCGGCGAGCCAGAGGCCGACGGCCGCGACGAGGTCGGCCACGGCGAAGAAACAGACCGTCGCCGCCATCGGCCCCGGCAATTCGAGAACATTGGCCACCGAGGGGTCGGCGCCCAAAAGGATCGTCCAGCCGAAAAGGCCTTTGGCGATCCAGACGACTGAAATGGTGCGCATGAACCAGACGAGGGCCAAGGTCCAGCGCGCCGCCTTGGCGTCCTCGGGCGTCAGCGCGCCGACATCGGGAATCGCCGGCAGGGGCGCGTGTTCGACAAAGCGCGGGACGAGGCCGCTGTCGGGCGCGGTTTCGCTCGTCACGATCGCCTCTCAAAAACGAGTTCGTCGGCGCCGAGCGGCGCGAAATAGGCGTCGATGTCCTCAGACCTCACGTCCGCAGAGGCGGCCGGCCGCCAATTCGGCTTGTTATCCTTGTCGATGATCACGGCCCGCACGCCTTCGTAGAAGTCGACGCCACGGCAGATGCGCGAGACGATTCGAAAGTCGAGCCTCATCGCGTCCTCGAATGACAGCGCCGCCCCAACCTGCATCTGGCGCAGGGCGATGGCCTGGCTAGTCGGCGATTTCGCCAACATAGCCGCAAGCGCCGCTCCGGCCAAAGCCGACCCCTGCCCGGCTTCGGTCTCCAGCATGGCAAGGCATTGGACGATCGTCTCGCCGGAGAAGCAACGCTCGATCAGCGCCGTTTCGCCCGCCAAGGGCGAGGCTGGGCTTCCGGCCTTGAATTGCGTCAGGATTTCATCGATCGACGCGGGCCCTTGCAGGGCCTCGGCGACCTCGCCGATCTGCGCGCTGGCCACAAAGGCGTCGGCAAGGCCAAAGGCGAGCGCGTCGCCGGCGCCCGCGCGCTCGCCCGTGAGGGCGAAATAGCGGCCGATGCGATGGGGCAGCCGCGATAGCGCAAAGCTCGCCCCGACATCGGGGAAGAAGCCGATCCCGACCTCCGGCATGGCGAAAGCGTAACGCTCGCCGGCGACGACATGAGAGCCATGGGCCGAAAGGCCGACGCCGCCGCCCATGACGATCCCGTCGATCAGGGCGACATAGGGTTTCGCATAGCGCTTGATGCGACGGTTAAGGATGTATTCCTCGCGCCAGAAGGCGAGTTGGCCGGCGTGGTCGCCGGCCTTGCCCTGCTCATAGAGCAGCCTTATGTCGCCGCCGGCGCAAAAGGCGCGCCCGCCGGCGCCGGTCACGACGACCCGCGCCACGCGATCATCCTTCTCGAATTCATCAAGCGCGGCGGCGATCGCGCGCACCATGCCGAGATTAAGGGCGTTCAGCGCCTTGGGCCGATTGAGCGTGATGAAGCCGGCCCGTCCGCGCCGCTCAACCACGACCTCAGGCTCGCTCATCGCCCTGTCCTAAAAGCGCGGCAGGCGTCTAGACGCATCGGACCCCCAAATGAACTCACTCAC
>DASZFX010000130.1:0-14527 GCA_035939375.1 Roseiarcus sp. | reverse complement strand
GTTCAATCCGCCGGGGCAAAGCGAGCCCTTGTTCACCTTCTGGTAAGGATAAAAGCGGAATTCCGCGCGCCGATCGTCAAGTCGAGCCCCTGCGGCGTCGAGGCGCCCTTTCCGCGTTGCGACGGGTGAGGCTGATTCCCTTCGCCTGTTGTTGCGTTCATTAAGCGCCGGCGATCGTGTGTCGCTGGCGCGGGCGATCACGCTGATCGAGAGCCGCTGTCCTGATCAACGGCTCAGCGCGCGGGCGCTGATCGCGGCTCTTCCCCCTGCCGGCATGGCGATGCGGGTCGGGATCACCGGCGCCCCGGGCGTCGGCAACTCAACGTTCATCGATGCGCTCGACTCGAATTGACCGCGGCTGGCCATCGCGTGGCGGCGCCGGCGGTCGATCCGTCCTCCAGCCTCAGCGGCGGCTCGATCCTTGGCGACAAGACGCGGATGGTCCGGCTCGCCGCCGATCTGTCGGCGGAGGAGGCGGCCGCGCGGCTGATCGGCGCGAGCGATTAGGCCGCCCTCGAAGCCATCGAGGCGCATCTTCACTCGCGCGCGACGGCCAGTTCGCGCGCCGCCTCGAAGCGGCTCCCGCCGCGGCTCGCCTCGATATTGCCAAGGAACTGGCGGGCGCTTTCGGTCCAGGTGAAGCGCAGCGAATGCTCGCGCGCCCGCTCGCGCGGGATCGCCAGGGCTTCGAGGCAGGCGGCGCGCAAATCCTCGCGCAAGGCGCCGGCGCCGCTCTCGCCGATCACATCGAGCGGTCCGGCGACGGGAAAGGCCGCGACCGGCAGGCCGCTCGCCAAGGCTTCGATGAGCACGATGCCGAAAGTGTCGGTGCGGCTCGGAAAGACGAAGACATCGGCGCTGGAATATATCTCGGCGAGATCTTCGCCGGAACGCGCCCCGAGGAAAAGCGCGTGGCGATAGGCGCTCTCGAGATTCGCGCGCGCCGGCCCGTCGCCGACGATCACGGTCGAGCCGGGCAGCGAGAGCGAGAGAAAGGCCGGCAGGTTCTTCTCGACCGCGACGCGCCCGACATAGAGGAAGATCGGCCGCGGCAGTTCGAGCCTGGCCGTCGCGCGCGGGCGGTACAGCTTATGGTCGACGCCGCGCGACCAGACGCGCACCCGCGAAAAACGCCGGCGTGCGAGCTCGTCGCGCATTGTCGGCGTCGGCGCCATCACGGCGGCGGAAGGCGCATGAAACCAGCGCAGCAACGCGTAAGTGAAGGTCTCGGGGACAGGAGCGCGGGCGCGGATATATTCGGGAAAGCGCGTATGGTAGCTTGTGGTGAAGACGCGTCCGGCCCTGCGGCAGTGACGACGCGTCGCCAGGCCTACCGGCCCCTCCGTCGCAATATGGATGTGATCGGGCGCGACCGCCTCGATGCGCCTCGCGATCTCGCGCGGATTGGCGATCGCCAGGCGAACGTCGGGATAGGTCGGCAAGGGGAGGGTCGGAAAGCCCTGGGGGGTGAGAAATTCGCAAAACGCGCCAAGCTCGCGCGCCGCCGCCGCCACGCTCTCCAATGAATGCACGACGCCGTTGATCTGCGGCCGCCACGCATCGGTGGCGATGAGGATTCGCATCAGGCCGCCGCCTTCGCCTCCGCTTCGGCTTGCTCGTCCGCGGCCTGATCGTTTTCAACGACCGCGCCGCGCGGCGCCAGCTTGGACCAATAGACGATCTCCATCGTCCCATCCTCGCGCTCGACGACCACGGAGCAGGATTCGACGAAATCGCCGGTGTTGACATAGGCGACGCCGTCGATCTCGCGGATCGCTGCATGGTGGATATGCCCACAGATCACGCCGTCGGCGCCGCGCTTCTTGGCCTCGGCGGCAAGCTCGCGCTCGAAGGCGCCGATGAAATTCACCGCATTTTTCACCTTGAGCTTGGCCCAGGCCGAAAAGGACCAGTAGCCGAAACCGAAGGCGCGGCGCAGGCGGTTGAAATGCGTATTGACGAAAATGGCGACGTCGTACGCCCAGTCGCCGAAGAAGGCGAGCCATTTGGCGTGACGAACGACGACGTCGAATTCATCGCCATGCGTGACCCAGAAGCGCCGCCCGTCGGCGGCGACATGGAATGCGCTGCGGCGGATTTCGATGCCGCCGAAGCTCAGGCCGAAGAACTGGCGTGCGAATTCGTCGTGGTTGCCGGGCACGAAAATCATCGCCGCACCGCGGCGCACCTTGCGGAGCAGCTTCTGCATCACGTCGTTATGCGATTGCGGCCAATACCACCCGCCCTTGAGGCGCCAGCCGTCGATGATGTCGCCGACCAGGAAAATCGTGTCGGCGTCATGGTGGCGCAGAAAGTCGAGCATCAACTCGGCCTGGCAACTCCGCGTCCCCAAATGGAGGTCCGACATGAAGATCGTGCGATAACGGGTTGGCTTGGCCAAAGCGCGCCTCATGGGTGCGGCGCCGACGGGCGACGCGGCCCCGTTTGGCCAGATTCTCATGTCGCTCGGATGACAAAGCGTCGGCCACGGAGCGCATCCGATCGCAAGCTCGCGATGCTCTTATCCCGATGCTCACGAGGCTTCGCGATCACTGTCCGCCGGTGTAAAAGCTTCGGTCCGGCGCCAAGCCGGCGCGGGAGCATTTCATGGACCTCGGCATCAAGGGACGTAAAGCCATCGTCTGCGCTTCGAGCAAGGGGCTCGGTCGGGCCTGCGCCTTCTCGCTCGCTCGCGAAGGCTGCGAGGTGTTCATCAACGGCCGCGACGTCGCCGCGCTCGAGGCGACGGCCGGCGAGATCCGCGCCGCTGCCGGGGCTGAGGTCGTCGTGGTCGCCGGCGATGTCGGCAGCGCCGAGGGCAGAAGGGCGCTCCTGGCCGCCTGTCCCGCGCCGGACATTCTCGTCAACAACAATGGCGGGCCGCCGCCGAAGCCGTTCAAGGCGATTGAGCGCCAGGACATTCTCGCCGGGATCGAGGCCAATATGCTGACGCCGATCGCTCTGATCCAGGCGGTCCTCGACGGGATGGTTCAGCGCCGCTTCGGCCGCATCGTCAACATCACCTCGTCGTCCGTCCGCGCGCCGATCGCCGGGCTCGACGTCTCGTCGGGCGCGCGCGCCGGCCTCACCGCCTTTCTCGCCGCAATCGCCCGGCAGGTGGCGCGCGACAATGTGACGATCAATTCGATCCAACCCGGCGCCTTCGACACCGCTCGCCTGCGCGGCGGCATCGCCAAGCAGGCCGAGATGCGCGGTTTGAGCGAAGAGGCGGCGCGGGCGGAGCGCGAAGCCTCGATTCCGGCCAAGCGCTTCGGCCGACCGGAAGAATTCGGCGAACTCTGCGCCTATCTGGCGAGCGCCGAGGCCGGGTACATCACAGGCCAGAACATCCTCATCGACGGCGGCGCCTTTCCGGGGGCGTTCTAACGAAGCAAGCGAGCCTCGCAAAATGACGGTGGTGGGCGTATCGATCGGAGAGCGTACCAAGCCGCCGCTGGCTCGGCGCTAAATCTTCATTGATTGCTTAGCGACAATTATGCGCGAGAGGAATGCGAACTCAAGGATGCGCGAAGCGCGCCGCCTTCGGCGGCGACCGCTTTGCGGTCGTCCTTGAGTTCGCATTCCTCTCGCGCTTTGCTTCGCCATGCAAACAATGACGGAATCCGCCTCAGTGGTTCGCCATGCAAACAATGGCGAAAATCGGCCTCAGTGATCCTTGGCGCGGAGTGCTCCCGGCCCTCATTCCATCTCGTTTGACCCCGGCGTCGCGTTGGAGAAAAATACCGCCAACGCTGCGGAAAGGCTCTGGCCATGAAGGCGCTTTTCTTCGACCATATCTCGCTGCATGTGCATGATCTGGCCGCGAGCGTGCGCTTCTATTCCGAGGCGCTCGGCCTCAGCGAGATCGAAAACAAGACGCGTCGCCCGGATATCCGCTGGTTCGGTTTTGACGGCACGCGCTCCATCCATCTGATCAGCGGCGGCGTCGATCCGCCGCCCGAGCGTCCATTGTCGTCGCATTTCGCTTTGGCCAGCGCGAATTTCGACGAGGCGGTCAGGTTCCTCGCCGAGCGCGGAATCGCGTTCGTCAATTCGGGGGGCAAAGCGGGAGAGATCGGCTTTCGCGCCGACGGCGTCCGCCAAATTTATTTCAAGGACCCCGACAATTATTGGATCGAGATCAACGAGGAGGCTGCCTAGAGGATGACGGCTCGCCTCGAAGCGTCCAGGCCGTCATCGCGAACGGCGCCGTGGATTCCAGCGTCGGATTGGGCGCGGCGGCCTTGGATTGGTCGGTCTTGCCGAGGTGGCCCGTGAACGACAGTTCGAGCGGCGTACGCCTGCCCTCGACCTCGCCCAAAAACGCCGGGCTTTCGCGCGACGGGCTCGCCATGCTGGAAGCGGCGATGCGCCGCGAGATCGAGGCCGGTCGCCTACCAGGCGCTGCGATACTCATCGCACGGGGCGGCAGGATCGGCTTTCGCGGCAATTTCGGGCTCTTGAGACCGCATGGCCCGCCCATGCGCCGCGACGCGATCTTCCGGATCTATTCGATGACCAAGCCGATCGTTTCGATCGCGCTGATGATGCTGGTCGAAGAGGGGAGGCTTCTGCTTTCCGATCCGCTTTTGAAATACGCGCCGGCCTTTGCCGAGGCGAAAGTCGGCGTCGAGCGGGGCGGCGTTCTGGAGCTTGTCCCGGCTGAGCGCCCGATCACGATTCAGGATCTTTTGCGTCACACGTCCGGCCTTGCCTATGCCCATACCGGCGTCAGCGCCGTGCAGCGCCTTTACGCCAAAGCGGATTTGCGCGGACGCCGCTCGACCAGCGCCGCGTTCCTCAAGACGCTCGCGGAATTGCCGCTCATCGTCCAGCCGGGGACAAGCTGGGACTACAGCCATTCGACGGACGTCATCGGCTGCGTCATCGAAATCGTTTCAGGCCAGACACTGGGCGCCTTCCTGCAAGAGCGCATATTCGCGCCGCTTGGCATGATTGACACCGCCTTCTATGCGCCGCCGGAAAAACACGCGCGCCTTGCCGAGCCTTTCGATATCGACCCTGAGACCGGCGAAAAGACGACGCTGATCGATCCGCGCGTTGCGCCGAGCTTCGAAATGGGCGGCAGCGGCCTCGTCTCGACGATCGACGATTACGCGCGCTTTGCGCAAATGCTTCTTGGCGGCGGTACGCTCGATCGGGCGCGGATCATCGGCCGCAAGACGCTCGCCTTCATGACCTCCGACCATCTCGGGCCTCACGTGCGAAGAGGGACGCCCCATTTGCTGCCGCCGGGCCATGGTTTCGGCCTCGGTTTCGCAGTGCGCCACGAAACCGGCATGGCGCCGACGCCGGGCGCGATCGGCGAATTCTACTGGGGCGGCATCGCCGGCACGACTTTCTGGGTCGCTCCGCACGAAGATTTCTTCGCCATAATGATGATCCAGGCGCCGCGGCAGCGCGACTACTACCGTACGCTCTTCCGCAACCTCGTGCATGCGGCGATGGTTTGAGAGAGGGGGCGGGGGGGCGCGGGGGAAGAAAGCTACTTGCTGCGGCGTGGGCTTCAGCCTCCAGCGCGCACTGCGCTCGGCCATCCCACCCGCACCATCGTCTCGTCGGGGTCCGACAGGCTGAATTCGTACATGCCCCAGGCTTTGTGCTCGGGGCCGTTCTTTTCGATCGTTTCGCCGGCGAAGGTCGCGGCGAGGCGATCGACGTCCTTGCGTGCGGGCGGCGTCGCCGGGGGGTGAAGCGCTCGCGCAGGATTTCCGCGATCATCGTCTACGAGCAAGGCGGCGAGGGTGCGAACGCGCCGGCGGGGAACGATCCGCGCGGCGCCCACGAAGGCGCCCGCATGCACCCTCGCCTCGACTTGTCATTCCCGCGAAAGCGAAAGCGAGAGTTCAGTTCCCGTCAGCGCCCTGGGTTTGCATTGCGCTGTCATCCCGCTTTGCGAAAGCGGGAATGACAGATGAACCGCGGCAAAAGCGTTCGATAAATCGGACAAATTCGTCTACTATGCCAAACGAATTTGGAATCGGGCATGGGCGTCGAAGGCAAAGACAGAGCGAAGGCGTTGGAGGCGGGCGCGGCGGCGTTGTCGGGACAGCTTGGCCGCGCGGTTCAGCGCTTACGCAAGACTTACAACCTCTCGCTGTCCGATCTTTCGATCCAGTCCGGCGTCGCCAAATCGATCATCTCGCAGATCGAGCGCAACGAGACCAACCCGACCCTCGCGACGCTTTGGCGCCTCGCCCATGCGCTCGACGTCTCGATCGAAAGCATGCTGCAGGGCGCGCAAGAGGGGCCCTTCATCGAAAAGGCCAGCCGCGGCGATACGCCGATCCTCGTCTCCGACGACGGTCTCTGTCGCCTGGCCGTCATCGGCTGGCTGAAGACCGTCGATTGGCTGCAATGGTACGATTTCCAGGCCGAACCCGGCGGCGTGCTCGAGTCGGAGGCGCATCAGCGCGGTTCGATCGAATGCCTGTCGCTGATCGAGGGCGAGCTTGAAGTCGAAGTCGGCGACAGCAGGGAAACGGCCCACGCCGGCGAGACCTTGCGCTACCGCTGCGACCGGCCGCATCGCATCCGCAACGTCTCGGCGAAACCCGCCCATGCG
Source organism: Roseiarcus sp. (assembly GCA_035939375.1). Taxonomy (GTDB): domain Bacteria; phylum Pseudomonadota; class Alphaproteobacteria; order Rhizobiales; family Beijerinckiaceae; genus Roseiarcus. The sequence goes on along the minus strand of DASZFX010000130.1, from coordinate 7,941 downwards.
ACGATGGTGTGCATCCTGAAGGCGGCGGTGATGGAGTGACGGCCTTCGCTTCGGGGCGAAGCGCCGACGCGGGCTTACGCCTAGCGCTCGTCTATGCCGCGATCTACTTCGAAATGGGCGTTCAGATCCCATTCCTGCCGGTTTGGCTCGGCGCGCGCGGCTTGAGCGACGGCGAGATCGCCATCGTGCTCGCCGCGCCGCTCGCGCTGCGGGTCGCGACGACCCCGCTTTTTGCCGCGCTCGCCGATCGCCGCCGCGATGTGCCGGGCATGCTGACCGCCGCGGCGATCGTGCTGGCGAGCGCCTGCGCGATGCTCGGTTTTCTCAACGGCTTTGCGCCGTTGCTGGTTGCGGTCGCGGTGCTGCTTTGCGCGCAAGGACTCGTCATGCCGCTCACCGACGCGCTGGCCTCGCTGGTTCTGCGCGCCGACGCAAGAAGCGGGCCGAAGCTCGACTACGGCCGCATCCGCAAATGGGGCTCGGCCGCTTTCATCGCCGGCAACCTCGCCGGCGGATTGTTCTTGAGCCGCGCGCCGATCGAAAGCGTCGTCGTGGCGCTGACCGCATCCGCCCTGCTCGGCGTCGCCGCAACGCTCTACGCCGCCCCGCTCGCAGAAGGACACAGAGAGGAGCACGCGGCGAAGGACGAGTCTGTGAGCGCTCGCGGCCTCGGCATGCTGCCCCTTGTCATCGCCGCCGCGGCGCTCATCCAGACGAGCCACGCCCTGCTCAACACCTTCGGCTCCATCCATTGGGCGCGGGAGGGTCACTCGACGACTTTCGTCGGCGCCGCCTGGGCGATCGGCGTTGTCTGCGAGACCTCGGTTTTCGCTCTGGCGGGCCGATGGTTTTCGGGCCCCGACCGCGCCTTCGCCCTTCTAGCGCTCGCCGGCGCGACCGCGACGCTGCGCTGGCTCGTGATGGCGAGCGACCCCGGCGCCGTGGTGCTGCTGATCGCCCAGGCGAGCCACGGGGTCACTTTTGCGGGCGTTCACCTCGGCTCGATGTTGTTCATCTTCGCCGGCGCGCCGCCGCATATGCGGGCGAGAGCCCAAGGCTGGCTGGCGGCGTCCGTCGCCGGCCTCAGCGCGCTGCTGATCGCCCTCAGCGGCCCGCTTTACGCTCATTTCGGCGAAATCGCCTATCTCGCCATGGCGGGGCTGTCTGCGGCGGGCCTTGCCCTGACGATCGCGCTCAGCGCCCGCAAAAGTGTTGCTTGACGGCGGCGACCGAATCGCCCGAGCGCTGATTCGTGCCGGTTTCGTCCCTATTTTGGCTCGCTATTCCCGTTTCGGCGCCGGACGAAGCGCTGCGGCGGCAAGATTTCGTCAACCTCGACAGGCGGCGTCGAGCGCGATATGAGCGACGCCCGCAAGCGGCTCTGAACGGCTCAATGTCTTTGACGCCTTCGATCACCAGCGAGAAGACCGGCGAGAGCGTGCGTTTGGCCCTGGCGGGCGGCTGGACCGTGGAGGCGGGAAAGGCCGCCGAGCGGCAGGCCGAGGACATTATCGGGGCGGCGAGCGGCGCGAAAAAGGCGACGATCGACCTTGGCGGGATCCAGCAGCTCGATACGGCGGGCGCCTGGCTCATCGACCGCGCCCAGGCCCGGTTGACCGCCTCCGGCGTCGCGATCACCTATTCAAGGGCAAGGCCCGAGCACAAGATTCTGCTCGAAGAGGCCCATTATCGCGCCTTCGACGCGCCGGCGCGCGCGCACCCGCCGGCCGCCCTGCAAATCCTCGCCGATGTCGGCGAGAGCGTGAGCAGCGCCGGCGCGGATCTCATCGCCGGCGTCAGCTTTCTCGGCCGGCTTGTCGCTGCGATCGCCGCCGTCGCGATCAACCCGCGCCGGCTGCGCTTGACGCCGTTGATCTTCCATCTCGAAGCTTTCGGCTTTCGCAGCGTGCCGATCATCGTCCTGATCAATTTCCTGGTCGGCGCGATCGTCGCGCAGCAGGGCATCTATCAATTGCAGCGCTTCGGGGCGACCGTCTATTCCGTCGACCTCATCGGCATATTGATCCTGCGCGAACTCGGCGTTCTCCTGACCTCGATCATGATCGCCGGCCGGTCGGGCTCGGCGATCACCGCCGAAATCGGCTCGATGAAGATGCGCGAGGAGATCGATGCGCTGAAGGTCATGGCGCTCGATCCGATCAGCGTCCTTATCGTGCCGCGCACCCTGGCGCTAATCCTCGCCTTGCCGATGTTGACCTTTCTCGCCGACATCGCGGCGCTTTTCGGCGGGCTTCTGGTCGCCTGGACCTATGGCGGCATCAGTCCGGAGACTTATCTCTCGCGATTGCAGAACGCGATCGATCTGAGCACCTTCGCCATCGGCCTCATCAAGGCGCCCTTCATGGCCCTTGCGATTGCGCTGATCGCCTCGGTGGAAGGTTTCGCCGTGCAGGGGTCGGCCGAATCGCTCGGCCGCAAGGTCACCGATTCGGTGGTCAAGGCGATCTTCATCGTCATCGTCATCGACGGATTCTTCGCGATGTTCTTCGCCGCGATCAGGAGTTGAACCCGCGAAAATGAGCGCGCTCCAGACCAACGGGCGACTCGACCGCGCCGAGCGGGGCGAAGCGGTGATTCGCGTGCGCGACCTTATCGTCGGCTTCAACGGTCGCCAGGTGATGAAGGGGCTCGATCTCGACCTATATCGCGGCGAGATTTTGGGCTTTGTCGGGGCTTCCGGCGCCGGCAAGTCCGTGCTGACCCGCACCATTCTCGGCCTGATACCCAAAAGCGCGGGGACGATCGAAGTCTATGGTCGCGATCTCGACACGCTGAACCAATCCGAGCGCGATCAAATCGAACAGCGCTGGGGCGTTTTGTTCCAACAGGGCGCCTTGTTCTCGAATCTCACGGTCAAACAGAACGTGCAGGCGCCGATGCGCGAGCATCTCGGCATTTCGAAGCGCCTGCGCGACGAATTGGCGATGCTCAAAATCGCTTTGGTCGGCCTGCCGCCGGACGCCGCCCAAAAATACCCGTCCGAACTCTCCGGCGGAATGATCAAGCGCGCGGCGCTCGCCCGCGCGTTGGCGCTCGATCCCGACATCCTCTTCCTCGACGAGCCGACCTCCGGCCTTGATCCGATCGGCGCCGGCGAATTTGACGATCTTTTGGCGACATTGCAGAAAACCTTGGGCCTGTCTGTTTTCATGGTCACCCACGACCTCGACAGCCTCTACTCGGTCTGCGATCGTGTCGCCGCGCTCGGTCAGGGCAAGATTATCGCGGCAGGACCCATCGCCGAGCTGACAAAGTCCGATGATCCTTGGCTGAGAGCCTATTTTCATGGAAAAAGAGGCTCCGGTCGCGAGGCGTTAGAGGCCCGACGCGGCGTTGCTTTGCACGGATCGGATTTCTCGGTTGAGCCCGGGCCAGCCGCCCCTTACATGACGAGATGATATGGAGACGCGCGCAAACTACGTCCTGATCGGCGTTTTCACGCTGGCGGTGATTGCCGGCGGGTTTCTGTTCGTCATGTGGTTCACGGGCCTCGGCAAGAGCGCTCAGCACAAGACCTATGAGGTCGTCTTCACCGGCTCGGTCTCCGGCCTCTCGCGCGGCAGTCTCGTCACCTTCAACGGTTTGCGGGTCGGCGAAGTCCGGTCAATCGGCTTCTTTCCGAACGACCCAACACGCGTCGCCGCGATGATCGACGTCACGGAAAACGCGCCCGTCAAATCGGACACCCAGGCGCGGCTTGAATCTCAAGGGTTGACCGGCGTTGCGACGCTGGCGCTGACGGGGGAATCAAGTTCTTCGCCGGCGCTCCAACCGGGGCCTGGCGGCGCCCCGCCGATCATCGACGCAGAGCGTTCGGACTTTCAAAACCTGCTCGAAACCGTGCAACGCATTTCCGGCAAGGCCGACGCTGCCCTCACCAAAGCCAACAAGCTCATCGACGACAACAGTCCGGCGGTGAGCGACGCGCTGCACAATGTCGATCAATTTTCGAAGGCGCTGGCTGAAAATTCGGCCGGCGTCAAAACGTTCCTTGCGAGCGTGAGCGACCTTGGCCAAAAGCTCGCGCCCCTGTCCGACAAGCTTCAGACGCTGTCGAGCGACGTCGACGTCGTGGTCAAGGCGGTGGATCCGGCGAAGGTCAAAGACTTCATCGCCAACGTCGATGATTTCTCGGCTGCGCTGGCGCGAAACAAAAGCAATGTCGACAGCATTCTTGCCGACGCCGCCGGGCTCGCCAAACGGCTCAATGGGACGTCGCAGAAGCTGGACAATGCGCTCGATCAGGTCGCCGACCTCGCCAAGGCTTTCGATCGCGGCAAGATCGCCGGCGCCGTCGACGACGTCGCGTCCTTCACGCAGACGCTCAAGCAGAACCGCGGCAACCTCGATCGGATGTTCAAGGACGCTTCGGAACTGGCGGCGAAGCTCGACAATTCCGCCGATCAGGTCGACGGCCTCCTGCATGGATTGCAAGGTCTCGTCGGATCGCCCGAAGCCAAGGGCGCGATCGGCGAACTTGGCGACGCCGCCCGGTCGGTGCGCCTGCTCGCCGACAATCTCGACACGCGCACCAAGGAGATATCCGTCGGTTTGACTCGCTTTTCCGCTTCGGGCTTGCGCGAATATGAGGCCCTCGCTGTCGATGGCCGCCGAACGGTCAATGATCTCGATCGTCTCTTGCGCTCGCTGAGCAACAATCCGAGCCAGGTGATATTTGGAGCGAAATCCACGCTGCCCGAATATCATGGCGGGCAGTAGGGGCGATTCGACGGAATGGTTGAACGACCGAGCAAGATGATTCGCGCCAGCAAAGGCCGCGCTCTTGGGCCTTTGGCGGCGTTTCTCCTTGCGCTGGCGCTCGCAGCCTGCGGCGGCTCGGCCCCGCAGACCTTCGATCTTTCGGCCGTTGCGATCTCGAGCGAGCGTCCGCTGCGCGCCCAACTCGTCGTGCGCGAGCCGACCGCCTCGCTCGATCTCGACAGTCAGCGCATCCTGGTGCGCACCGGTCCCGAAGCGCTCGCCTACCTCTCCGGCGCGCAATGGGCGGACCGACTGCCGGCGCTCGTCCAGAGCCGCCTCGTACAGACGTTCCAGAACGCCAAGCTGCTTCGGGTCTCGCGGGGCGGGGCGGGGCTCGCCGCCGACTACAATCTGGAACTCGACATTCGCGCCTTCGAACTCGACGTTCCGAACGGGCAGGGCGTCGTCGACATCGCAGCCAAAATCGTCGCCGCCAAGGGCGGCCGGGTCGTCGCTGCGCGCGTTTTCAGAGACGCGGTTCCGGCCGGCGGCACCGGCGGCCCGGCGGCGAGCGCGGCGCTCGACAAGGCTTTGTCGTCCGTGATGACCCAGATCGTCGCCTATACGACCGCTCAGATTTGAGCCCATAGAGAGACCTGCGCCGGCGTCCGCGGACCCACCCCGGCGTTTCGCTGAAACTCGCCAAGAAGATCGTCGGAGCGTCGCGGCCTAACCGAGCCGTCCGGAAGCATGGGCGAGCATCGTGTAGACCCGACCATTGTCCGACAATAGATAGTCCCGCGATTGCGACCCGTCGCGATCGTCCCGCCCAATTTTCGCCAGCAGACGCTCGAACTCCTGCGTATAGCGCGTCACCGTTTCGCGAAATTGCGGATCGGCTTTGCAGCGCCGACGGATTTCGTCGAAAGTTTGCTGGCCTTGGGCCGTATAGAGCCGGCGCGAGAAAGCGCTGGTGTCGCCCTGACGCCAACGATCCCACATTTCCGCCGCCGCGGCCGGATCGATAAGGCCGGCGATGTCGAGCGAGATCGCGTCCAGCTGTTCGACGCCAGGCCTGATTGCGCCGGTGTTGGCCGGCGCCGGTTCGCCGTCCTCGCGGGAAGCCCGCGAAAGGAGGTCGCTGAGCCAGCCGCGCGCCTGCGAATTGCCGGGCGCGAGCCCGGCGGCGGGCGGACGGGCCGGCGCGCGCGGGCGCGCGGGTTCGGCGGGGCGCGCAAAATCCGCTGCGGGGCGCAATTGTTCGACTTGCCGAGGGGCTTCGAGCGCGCGCGGCGTCGGGGTCGGCGCGGGCTCGGCGACGTCGAAACTCGCGCCGGAGCGCGAGACGATTTCAGCGAGCTCGTTCAGGGCCTTGATCTGATCGCCGACGACGCGGCGCATCGCCGCGGCTTGCTCGCTGGTCTCACGCGGCAGTTCGAGAACGCCGCGCTGCAATTCCTGCCGCGTCGCTTCGAGTTCGCGCGTGATCTCGGTGGCGGTAGCGCGCAAGCCCGCCGCGGTCTGCTTGAACCTCTCGTTGGCGAGATTCATGATCGTCGACAATTGCGTGTTGGCCTGCTCGTAGGCTTCGTCGAGCGCGGTGGTCGTACGCTCGCGCTCCTTGCCGGCCTCCTCGCGAAGGGTCTCGAACTGCTCGCTGATCTGACGCGCCGCGCCGCTCGTGGTCTGGGCGATCGACGCCTGGATGTCCTTCGCCCGCTGCAGGGCGCGATTGAGCGAATCCTCGACCGTCGTTGTGAAGGACTGCATCAGGTTGTCGAAAGTGTCGCTCTTGGCGCCGACTTCCTCCATGAGGTGCGCCAGGCTGTCGCGACGTCGCGCGATCGCCTCGTCGAAGGCGCTTTGCATCGTCGAAAGATCATGAGTGGCGCCGGAAAGCGAATTGACGTGCTCGCCGAGGAGACTGGCCAGTCCGCTCGCCTCCTTCTGGGTCGTCGACGAAGCGCGCCCGAGCGCGGCGATTTGCGAGGAGATCGCGCCGAGCGAGCGCTCGAATTCGCCGACCCTTTCGGCGAGCCCGCCGCGCACGGTCTCGAGGTCGGCGCTGGCTGAACCGACGACCCGTTCGAGCGTCGAACTCGTCGTCCCGAGCTTTTCGAGGACCTGCAGCAATTCATTGCGCAGGCGCTCGCCGGCGCCGCTCAGCGCATTGACCGAGGCGCCGCCGCTGCGCTCGAGCGTTTCGCGGAGCAGCCCGCCGGCTTGCTCGACTTCCTGACGAAGCTTTTCCGTGAGGTCGGCAATGTTCTTCGACGAGGCCGCCGTCGTCTCCGCGGCCGCGTCGCGCAGCACAGCCGCCGCGTTATGCGCTTCGACGCCGATCTGAGCGGTCAATGCGCCGAGCGATTGCAAGGAAGAGGCCGAGCCCGCGTTGAGGGCGCTGAGCAGGTCCTCGCTGCGGCGCGCCAACAGGCCGATCAGCGTCGAGGTGCGTTGGTCGAAAGCTTGCGCCGCGCGCTCTGCAGCATTGGCGAGTTCCGACGACATGTCGCCGCCGCGCATGCTGAGCCGCGAGATGAAATCAGAGCCTTTGCTCTCGATGACGGAGCGCAAATCCTCGATCTGGTCAGCGATCGTCTTGCTGAGGCCGCCGCCATGCATGGCGAATGCGCCATCGAGCGAGGCGATGGCGTTGGCCATGCCGGTTTCGAGGCCAGCCGAGCCGCTCTCCAACGAGCGCTTGATGGCGTCGCCGTGCGAACCGATCGTCTCATCGATCACCTTGCGATGCTCGCCAAGCGCTGTGGCGATGCTTTCGGTTTGGCCCGAAACCATGGCACCGAGCGTGCCCGAAAGGCCTTCCAACGGCGAGACGACGCGCTCCTGCATGCGATCGACGCTTTCGCTGAGCGAAGCGCTGAGCGCGATCAAATTGCCGCCCAACGTCGCATTGATTTCGCGGGCCTGACCGGACAAGGCGTCGGTCAGCGTCGTGGCGCGGTTTTGCAGCGCTTCGCCGATCTCCGCCGATTTGGCATCAAGGGCGCCGACGATTTCGCGCCCGCCGACGCTCATCGCGCGCGCCATCTCAAGCGTCCGCTGCGCTAGCGTGTCGTTGAGCGCTTGCGCTCGCGTCCCCAACCCGTTGTCGACCCGATCGAGCAGGCTCTCCAACGTCTTGGAGATATTTTCGGCGCGCTCCGTCGTGTGTTCGTCGACGGCTTTGAGATTGCTCTCGAAGAACGCGATCGCATCGGC